>JABGOW010000373.1 GCA_018645275.1 Verrucomicrobiota bacterium | reverse complement strand
AGACTCCTACCTTGCTGACCATCCGTTGCTGTTGCACTGGCTACTAGCTGCCGGGGTGTCATCCTGAGCTTGCCGAAGGATCTCAAGGGCCATCGATAAGCACGAGATCCTTCGGCAAGCTCAGGATGACATGGGCCTGACGGGTATTGCAACACGCAGCGTAATCGAGTGAACCAAAGCATGTTACGTTTGAGGACTTAATGACCCTTCGTTACTCATAAAGCGTTGCGACACAAGAACCAGCCGCATCACGTAACGGGTTGACATGCCCTGGTATGTGGAAACATCCGCGAGGCAATTCCGCGCCACCCCCCCCAAAAAAGGACCGCCCGAGACTCCGAAGAGCCCCGGGCGGGAGGAGTTGAGCAGGTGTGTGTGCTATTTTGCCTGCTCTATGGGGTTACCGTGTTCCGCCCAGCCGGCGATACCGGCGGGGTACTCGAGAATATTGCTATAGCCGAGCCCCTTCAGTGTCGCTGCAAGCATGCGACTTGCCGGGCATTTGACGCCAGCGCAGTAAGTCACAACCAGCGCATCTTTCGATGGGATGAGCGCGGCCGCCTCCTTTGCGGTAGCCGCAGGGGAGAGGCCCTTCGCCCCTGGAATCCGCCGACCATCATCCCACTTACCAGAACGGGCATCTAGTAGCGTCACCGCGGCTTTGGCGTTCAAGAGGGTTGCGAGGGCGTGTGTGTCTACTTCTGCGGTCTCCGGCTTGGCGGCCCCTTTCGGACAGCACGCTTTTGCACAGCTTTTCGGGCATGCCTTCGCTTTGGCGCGTCCACATCCCGACTTACAGGACCCCGAGGCCGGACAGACTTTCGCCGGTGCCTTTACTGCTGCTGGTCCGCAGCTACCGCAGCCCGCACTTGTAATCTGTGGCGCCACCAGCCCTGTGGAAAGAACGGCAACGGCAACCATGTATCCTAGTTTCTCAGACATCGCTTATTACTCCTTTTTTGTCGTGTTAGTCCCGTCGTACGGGTTTGCACTTAAAGAGCAATAAGCGTGCCATAGAGTCGGGGGAGGGGGCTGTGGCTGTTCTGCAGCACGCTAACGGCGGCGACAGTGTTTGTTAGAGCCTATCCGAAAAGCTTCCCGACCGCGGATGGGCGCGGATTACACGGATAAAGGATGATGGTGATGCAAGAATCTGGCTATCAGAGTGCCAAAAGGCTCTATGGCGCTTGATGGTTGGACTGGTGTCGCGATAACGGGGCAGATGAGACACGTGCTTGTACATCGATGAGACATTGAGTGGCATCGAACCAGAATGGAAGGAGGTCCTGCTACTCAGAGGAGGGGCCCACGACGCCATCCGCCGTGATGCCAAGCTTCTCTTCAAGAATGTGAGCCCAATACTCGAGACGCGGCTCTCCGCCGAGCGTTTCGGTGAACTGCACGCCTAGCCAGCTTGAGAGAATACCATCTTCATCGAATTCCTGTTCCCACATGACTTGCCCGATGTGCCGGAACTCCTCCGCGGGTTCCTTGAAAGCGACCTCAAGCTTGAGAATGGCCCCCATGGGAACATGGGTGTGGACACAGAATTTGAGTCCACCCACAGAGAGGTCATGAGTCCAGCAATAGAAGCTTCTCCGTTCGATTTCGGGTGCTTCTGGTGCCGAAAGCACCGTAACCGTCACGCGGTTGCGCTCTTCCAGGCGATCATGCTTCCGTTTGTTTGTTCCGTCGGGGTTCGCTACATCGTCAACCATGGTGTCTGCCTCTCGGGGAGGCGACGTCGACGTCCCCAACGGGGACAAACATGTCAGCCCAGCCAGAATGGCTGGGGATTGTTGCCCCACCGAGAGCATTGCTCCCTGAATACAAACGTCATTCTTTGGTTCACGATATCTGAGTTCCTCCAAGGCATGCCGGCCTCCTTTCGACCGGCTAAGCTTACCTCCGAGTGTTACCCATGTATTGAACCTAATCTGTTACCTATGTACTGACCCTGCACCTCTGGCGTCTTGAGTCATTGTCAACTCATGTTCCATCAGAGGGTTGCAGAGAACTGTATGGCCCTGCTGAAATGCCGCTCCTTTGGCCCTGTGTTCTTGACTTGATTCCGACGCTCTTCCATAGTCCATCTTTTGTGAGTTTATTCCTTAAATAGAGTTTAAAGCGCTTGCGCACGTGGTGCGCCGCGCGAAGCGAGGTCACGAGCATGTCCAAGACACACGAACGGTTAGCACGTTCGATTGCACCCAAGCAGTGGTTTCTGAAAATTGAGGAAGGTCGCGTGTTTGGTCCCACCGGCACGTCTACGCTGATTGACTGGGCCCAGCAGGGGCGCGTTACCCCCGGTCACGAGGTCTCCGAGGACAAGAAAGCTTGGATTGCAGCCGAGCGCATTCCGGAGCTCGGGATGGCCTGGATGGTCGAGCTCAGCGATGGGTCTTTCTACGGACCGCTCAATATTCGCGCCCTGTCAGACCTGATCGACGACGAAACGGTTGCCTCTGATGCCAAGATTATCAATCAGGTCACCAATGAAATGTCATCCGTGGCCGACAAACAGGCTGAGATTCGCGACACGACCCCAGTGCCTGCTGATATCCCGGTGAAACCCATTTCTGCAGCCCAGAGCGGCCTTTCTGCCCGCAAACCCGTGGCGGCAAAAAAGGTTGCCAAGGCGAAGCCGGTCGCAAAAACGAAGTCGGCTACCAAAACGGCACCAACCCCCAAGGGACAGCCAAAGCAGTCGGAGGCGACGCCCAAGCCCGTTGGCGCGGAAGCAGATACCGAGCATATCCGCCTACGCGAGGAATGCGAGGCTCTGAGGATCCAATCGGATCAGGAGCGCGAGGCCGCAGCACTCAAACGAGAGCAGGCCACCTCCGTTGAGAAGTCTCTACGCGATCGCGTTTCCGAGTTGGAAGCGGAGAAGCAGGAGATTGCGCTGAATCTCAAGAAGGCTGACGGCGAACTGAAGAAAGCAAAGACATCCCCCACGGGCCAGATGGATTGGACCGGGGAAAAGCAATCCAAAGAACAGAGCAGTGCTGAGGCCTCTATTCAGCAGAGCAGGGCTCGTGAGGCCGAACTGGCGAAGAGCATCGACGAGCTCAAGACGGAATCGGGCGTCGTCGCGGCCAAACTCAAGAAGACCGAGGCCCAGCTCAAGACCCAGTCTGAGAAGAATATCACGTTGAAGGAAGAAGCCAAGAAGCGCGAAGCCAAACTCAAGCGTCAGATTGAGGATCTCAAAAAGGCTGCCTCAGATACGGCAAGTCACTTGAAGAAGGCCGAAGCTGGGCTGTCCGACGAAAAGGACCAACGCGCCGCACTTGCCAATGAAGCCGAGAAACGCGAAGCGGACCTGAACCAGCGTGTGGAGAGCCTTCAGGGCGATTCCCAGGCTGCGGCAGATAAACTGAAGTCAGCAGAAGATCAGCACAAGAAGCTCACCGTCAGCAACCAAGTCCTCATCGAGGAGAGTGGCGAGCGTGAGCAGGCACTGACAAAGGACATTGCGGAGCTCACGTCGCAGTCAGCTGCCGCCACAGCAGACCTTGAAAAAACGCAGAATGCGCTGAAAAAAGAGCGTGATCGTCTGAGCGAGAGCGAAGCCAAGACCAGCAAGAAAGAGGCTACGCTGAACGCGAAGCTTGAGGGATTGCAAGTTGCCGCAGGAGAAGCGGCCGAACGCTTGACCGAAGCACAAGAGCGCTTGCAGCAGCTGGCCCAGGAGAAGCAGACACTCGAAGCACAGAACCAGGAACGGGCGGCCAAGCTCGAGGAGCAGGTCGCTGCACTGCGCGAGGCATCTGATTTGGCCGGGAAAGAGCTGGAACAAGCCCGAAACGCGCTTGATACGGAGCGCCAGCACCATGCCGACACGCGCGACGCGGCAGAGAAAAAGCAGGCTGAGTCCACGGAACGTATTGGCTCCCTGCAGGAGCAGTGTGAGACGGCCACCGCACAGCTCGTAGAAGCGGAGCAACAGCTTCAAGAGCTGACAAGCGGAAACACAGAGCTTCAGAAACAGAGCGCGGTGCGCGAGCAAGAACTC
>JABGOW010000451.1 GCA_018645275.1 Verrucomicrobiota bacterium | reverse complement strand
TTCACTCTACTGCGCCCTACGTTTGCTTCATAGGTGGAACCGCCGTACGCTTACGGCGCGACAGCAAGCTGAAGAGATGGCCGTCCGGCTGGCAATTGAGGAGTTCCACGAGTGCTCCTCGATGCGCGAGATCACCGAGACACTCATGGAAGCACTCAAGGGCCTCAACTACTCCCGTGGGTTGCTGGCGCAAGTAGATTACGAAAAGCGGAGAGTCGTGAGCAGGCGGAAGCTCTCTTGGGGGGGAAAGAAAATGCAGGATCTTGCCGCGAAGACGAATCGGCGATTCCGGAAGTACGAGGGGGATTGCCAGATCCGGGCTGTCTATGAGGGAAAACCACAGGTTATCCTCGATCCCACCGGGGACATGAGGGCTGACCGCGAGGCCATCGAGCTTGCCGACCTGAAACCATTCGCGGTCTTCCCACTGCTTGATTCGAGAGGCAAGACTCGATGGACCGTGCATGTGGAGCGGGAAGACACCGCGCCTTTGGGGAAGTCCGACGTCGCCCTGACGGAGTACTTGTGCCGCCAAGCGATGATTGCGTGGGAACGCATACGGCGTGCCTCTATGGAGCGCCATTGGGCTGAGCTCGTCGCCGAGAAGACGTTTGACACGGCAGGGTCGCTTTTGGGAGCTTACGCCGAGTTTGTCGTCCAGGTCGGGCTGGCTCTGCGTTGCCGGGTCTATACCATTGGGGATGATGGGTACCAGCACGGACTCCAGCAGGCTGGCCGGAACCAAGCCAAGAGGTTTGGGTCGTTCCTGCTCCCCGGGGACGAGACTCCTCTCCAGAGCCTGATGGCGACGATGAGGCCGGTCATCGTTCGCCGGGCTTCCACCCCTCCTGTTACACACTCACCCCACGGGGAATACAGCACACTCACTTCCACTCCCGACCCCGGTGACGAGAGGCGCCTTGGGAAGGATGGAGTTGCACAGTGGGTAGAAGCCCCGGTCGTCCGTAGAGGAAAAATCGAAGCCAAGATTGTGTTTGACAACCATGGGGAAGGGGAAGTCCCTTTGGCGGACATTCGGATCATCGACGCAACAGCAAGGCTCCTGTCGACTGCCTACAGTTCGCTCGCAACCCAAGCTGTGCGCTTTCGCCTTGCTCGCGCAGGGCTGATAAACAGTGTATTGCGGCATCATGTGAAGCTGTTCGTCGCGAGAATGCTGTCTCTGCCTGGACTGCCAGAAGCGACGCGCGAACTGAGAATGAGAGAGGTGTTGGATTCACTCACACTCTTGGGCAAAGTCTGTAATCCCTACGACACTGGACCGAGTGGAGCGAGACGACAGCTCGTAACTGTCACTTCCGAGATGGAGTTGGCAAGGACACTCGTGAAGCCGCTCGGCGAAGGGACGCTGAACATTGACTGGAACATGGTCGAAAGCAAGTGTATGGTGCCTGAAGAAGGGCATCCGCTTTGCCTGGTCCTTCTGTCTTTGATCGCCAACGCTATCATGGCCGTCAGGAAGGTAACAGACGAAGGGATGCCTGTCACAGGGAAGATCTCGGTGAAGCTACTCCCGGACAGCTCGCGCCTCCGATGTGTCACCATTGATGTCTCTGACTGGGGATGCGGTATTTCGCCGGAGACCGCCAACCGCGTTAGAGCTGGGGAGCCCGTCGGTGGCGAATTCGGCGAGGGAGTCAGTTTGGCCTACTCCATGCGGCTTGCAGAGGACAGCAAATGGAGCCTGCGTCTGCTACGCAGGAGACACCCTACGAAGTTCAGGCTTCAGCTTCACTCGGCGAGATGAAAGTCCAAGGAGCGTTGATGAGGAAAATACTGCCGCCACTGGGAATATGTGTCCTAGACACCGACTCCAAGACTAGGAGCGACTTGGTGACTGCTATCCGGAACACGGAGGTGGGCCGCGACTCCAGCACGGAAACCGAGGTGGTTGCCTTCCAGAGCGTGGCCGAGATCAGGTCTGCTTTTTCCGTCGAGAGATTGCGAGACACGATGGAGCCAGCCATCCTTATCACGGATAGTATTGGGGTGAAAGCGGGACGTGGCTCCTCAAAGTCGTTCGCCGAGCACACGCGTGGCGCGCTCCCATTCATGAAGATCATCGTCAACAGTTACCATGTGGACGAGACGCTGGCATACAAGCTGGCTTTCACCGACCGAGTGGTGGACGACTGCAATCGCAAGGACCGGGAAGGCTGGCCGGGGCTCGAACCGAGGATCCTGAAGTGGTGGCAGAACTACCAATCACACAACCAACTTGCGACTATGCGTTCGTGGATCATGGAGTGTGAGGATCCCTTTACGCGGTTCTGGCCCCATGGGACGACCAAGGATTATAACTTGGTGGACATCTACTGGCAGGTGGTTAGAAATACCCCGGATGGGAGTAGGTTAAGGCAGGCGTGGGACCGGCTTCTCGACTGGCGCCGACGCCCCCTGAAGTGAACTGAAGGAGCTCGCCAACGAATGCATTCGCTCGCCGTGTTCCCACAGAAAGGTGTCCATACCAGGCAGATCCAGTATGTGTTGGATCACATTTCTCAAGTGCTCGAACGGGCGAGCTTTCCCTCTTTCCATCACGAGGATCCCGCTGAGAAGTACATCTACGTTAGCAGTAGGAAGGACGATCCCGTCGAACTGGCCCTGTTCTTTGGCCACGGCTCGCGAGACCAGGCCGGTGAACTGGAGCATTGCGAGTTGCAGGGAGGCGCAGTCTACGATCGCCTCGGGTCCGCGACTGTGTTGCTCTGTCCCCTGACCGAGAGAGGATGTGCGTTCAGCAAGACGGCTGAGAAGACAATGCGCATGTCCGCTTTCCGGCGATGCGTGGCTTACTTCCCCCTTCTCCAGCTGCCAAGACCACATGCCCTGTCCCGGTTGCTGGGGCTTCCTGACCCCCTGCCTGA
This sequence comes from Verrucomicrobiota bacterium, assembly GCA_018645275.1. Lineage (GTDB taxonomy): Bacteria > Verrucomicrobiota > Kiritimatiellia > UBA8416 > UBA8416 > JABGOW01. The sequence goes on along the minus strand of JABGOW010000451.1, from coordinate 1,140 downwards.
GTCGTTTGTTGTTGCGCTGTCTGAGATAGTGATACAGCTAGAGATGGGGAGATCCCTGCAACATGCCGTGACTGAAACCAAAGGGAAGTGGGAGGAAGCCGGAAAGAACCCTGCCACCCCAGGCGGGCTGGCCCTCATGGCCGCCGCCAACTGGGAGAGCCTGCACTTCTTGGAGTAGTGCGACAGACGTCTCCCCTGCGGTACTTGGCTCACGCCTGCACGGCTGCAGAGACAGGCCACGGGAAGTGACGCAGTACATGTCAGGGACACCTAATGGTGGTAGGTTGGCCGGTGCCAGATTCACCGTAGTCCGACCCTGAGGGGGTATGAAGCCGCTCGTGTACAGGGCCGACCACACGCGTTCGCGGCTCTCCCGGACCGCTGTATCCGGTAGACCGACCACGGTCGTGACATTCTCGTTACCTGCCCCCGTCGCGTTCACCTCCACCTCAACGGCGTAGGCATCAACCCCTTGGATCGCCGAACTCCACGTCTTGGTGAGCATCCCTTCATCCTCCTTGAAACAGTCGTCGCGCTTGGCTATAAGCTACTATACAGTAGCATGGCGAAAGCGGCTGTCAAATGGCAGTGTGTGTTCGCAGGGAGGGCGAGGCAAGCGGCAGCGGGCAGGGCGTCTGAGGAAGCTCACGTAGCGGAAGGGAAGCGAGAGACAGCGGAGGCTGTGGCAATGGCGATACGGTTGGCCTTCGAGGGAGGGGACTGGCTTGACACCCGACTTGGGAAGGACGACGGTCGAGCTTCAGGAGGGTTACAGTGAGGGGCTGAGGCGTCGGTAGGCGCACAGATCGGCGACACCCCCCCGAGCTTGCGCCACGCTTAGACGTTTCTTGGCGGCACACTCAGGATCAAACAGCTCCCCCGCGATGCGGCGCACGAAGAGCTTCGAGCCGATCACCGCACCATCCGACCAGTAGCGCACGCGACGTCCAACGGTCAGCAGGAAACCTCCGCCCGTCTTGGCTTCTTCCGCAGCAGCAAAGATCTCCTCAGAGCTCAGTCCCTGTTCGGCCGCAATCACACGCGCCATATCCGAGCAGAGCTCAGCGATCGCCGCGCCATCGGTCACATCCTGAGCCCGTTCACCGAGGTACTGGCGTAGATGACGGACCAGATTCGCCG
>JABGOW010000449.1 GCA_018645275.1 Verrucomicrobiota bacterium | reverse complement strand
TTCGCTGCCGACGTCCCGCCGGCCAGTTGCTCGCAAGCTCGCTGCGCAGGTTTCACCCCTCAGCCCTTCCCCTGCTATTTCGCTGCTTTTGGGGCGACGACGACTCGGAAGCCGATGGTGTCGTAGCGTGCGGTAGGTCGGTCGAGTCCGCGTGCGTTGATTTTGAGGCTGGCCTTTGGATCGAAGTCCCAAGACCCACCTTTGCGGACCTTTAGCTGGCGGTCGGTGTTGTCCATCCAGTCGAGGCACCACTCCCAGACGTTGCCGGCCAGGCCATAGACACCCCACTCGTTCATCCCGCTGTGGTCGACGGGGCAGGTGACGGCGTAGCCGTCTTTGTATCCGCGTATTCCATTCCACTGCGAGAGATTCTCGCGAGCGGTTGCATCGGAGTGATTGCCGTACAATGGCGGCCAGTCGTCTCCCCATGGGTAGGGGCGAGTGGATCCGCAGGCTGCAACAAACTCCCACTCACTTGCCACCGGCAAACGAAATTCGCACTGCCCTGGAATGCGGTCGGAAAACGTTCTGTTGAGCCAGTTGCAGTAGGCTGTCGCCTCGTGCCAACTCACAAAGACTACGGGTTGCTGTGGGCCGTTGAGATCATGTCCCTCGAGTGTCCGACTGCTATGCCTTCGGTCATAGTGCTGGTACTGGCTATTCGTGATCTCATACTTTCCGAACCAAATGTTGAGGGCCTCAACCCACACGAAAGAGAGCGACGATCCCAATCCGAGGGGGACGCTCAGAAAAGTTCCCGGCAGAATGGCGGGCGTCACGGGGGGGGCCACTTCGGGGAGTTCATCGTCTGCGATTGCTGCGACCTCATTGGTCTCAGTGGAATCGTCTGGCAGGTCCTCAATGACAAGAACGCCCGACTCCAGTTCTGAGTCAACGCGCGCTTGCGCCAGCAAAACGGCAGCCTTGGAATAGGGGTTCAGCTTTACGGCAAGATGGAGAGGGGTGTACCCAAGCTCCGTCACAGCCGAGATGTCAGCTCCCGCCTCGATAAGGAGTTTCACCGCGCCGGCGGCATCCTTGCCTGCGGCCCAGTGAAGCGGCGTAATGTTGCTGTTTGCTTTTGCACCAACATTGGCGCCATGCTCAAGGAGCAGGGCAACGGTTTCTGTCGCGTTTCGACTGGCAGCCCAATGAAGGGGTGTGAACCCCGTTGTTGTCTTGAGGTCGACCGGGGCGCCGCGCTTGATCAACATCTCTGCGGCAGCACGCTGGTCGGTCGCCGCAGCCAGATGCAGCGCGGTGACGCCACCGCGTACGGTCGCGTAGACATCAACATCTGCCGCCGGATTGAGCATGGATTCCAGGGAAACAAGATCACGTGCCCGAACGGCCTGGTGCAGCGGTCCCGCCAGCAGGGGAAGCGGCGAGCTCAGTACACCAGCAATCAGTATGGCAATTACGACGTGTTGAGACATGGGCAGAAGTGTACGGGACAAAGGTAAAAGCTGAAAGGAGAAATTTGGGGACGCTGATTGGAAATGGGCTGCAAGCAATCGCCGAAGTGGTCAATTCACCATCCTATTCACTTTGCCTTCTTGTTTGTTATCTGCTTGAATATCTGCATGAGACTATCTGAGAAAGAACGTTTGGCTATTTCGGATGAAACGACTGCCTGCTTTGGGGCGAGTGCCCAGCCGTTTCTGTTTGGGTCTCGTGTGGATGATAGCCGGCGTGGTGGTGATATTGATTTATTGGTTCGCATACCGGATGCTACCCCCGCCGACGTTTTTCGCCGTAAGGTACAGTTCTTAGTGCATCTGAAATCAAGAATAGGGGAGCAGCACATAGATGTTGTGGTTGCTGGTCCGGATGATACACGCGATGTTGTACGGATTGCGGAGTCTAAGGCGATACCGCTGTGAACCACTGATTGCCGCTAATGGTTTAGGTTTTGTGCTGATAACCGACGGAATATACAGGATTGATAAGATGAGTTCGGTTGCTGAATTGAAATGGGAGTCGGCAGTGTCGGAGTGTCGTGCTCACGAATGCCGCTTGATGAGGGCGATGGAGTATATCAACCGCCTATTGCCTCTTGATACAGATGTAATCGAAGCACTTAGTGATGAGCAGCATGCCTGGCTTGATCACTATCTATATCGGTTTGCGAAACTTCAGGATGCGATGGGCGAACGTTTGTTCTTGTCTGGGTTGTCTCTGCTTGGTGAAGAGTACGGGGATCAGCCTTTCATAGACGCTCTTAACAGGCTTGAAGCGTTGAACTTGATACCTAGTCGTGAATGGTGGCAGCAACAGCGTGAGTTCCGCAATCAGATTGCCCATGAATATCCCGATCGCCGTGCCGAACAATGTGCTGCGACGAATGCGATCTGCAGCGAAGGGGATACGATATTGCGTGTGCTGAACGGTGTCATTGATACCGTTGAGAAGAAGCGTGCAGGGGCTTGACATGTTCAGGTAGCGGCTTTGAAGAGTTGCTACATGAAGCCTCAACGCTGGATCGTTATTACATTCCCGCCCGGTATCCTAGTGGCCTTCCGGGTTCTGTCAAAAGCCTTGAGCCTCTGGCCTCTCTAACATTCTGTGTGTCAATGGGTTCCGGCGATAACATCGTTCTCCCCCGTTTTCTCCACACTTAATCGCACACTTGAGCCCACTCTTAAACCCCACCCTTACTTGGTTACGCTTAAACGACTCGCTTTCACCGTGACCTCAAAATGGTAACCGTTAAGCTTGGCGGTACAACCCCCTGCCGGCTTGCCCGGCAGGAGTAAAAGCTTAGCAGCTAGAGCGGATAACAGAAGAAATCAGGCCCCCGCCGGTTCATCCGGCGGGTGAATAAGTCCCCCTCGCTGACCGTGACCCGAGCTTCTTCACCTGCCAGGCAAGCTGGCAGGGGCCGAGAGAGGGGGAGATTGCAGCATGGCGGCTAAGCTGATCCACCTGCCAGCAAGCTGGCAGGGGTCCTTCTGCCCAAGCTTAACGGTTACGCAAAATGACCGATTAAGCAGGTGGCTTAAGCGTAACCAAGGAAGTGTGAGATTCAGTGTGGGGCAAACGCGGTAGAATCGGCTACTCTGTACGCTTGCTGCCCGCAGCCATCTGCGGTTGCATCCCCTTATGAAACTGTCCTCGTTTCTGGTTCAGGCCCTTTTCGGACAGGGGCCTATTGGCGGATGTAGGTCTACGGGTTGACGGCAGCCCTCGGAATCCAGCCTCTTTGGGCTTCGGATTCGATTAACAGCCATTCTGCATGCTGGCGGAGGATGCTGACTTCTGTACCGGGCTGCAGCTCGAAGCTCGAGAAAGAGGTGCTGGATGGCGCCATGTGGGCTTCGGTTGTTGCGCTACAGACGGCCTGCTCATATCGCGCATGACCGAGGAGCCTGCGCAGCCTGTCCAATAGGCCGGGGGGCTCAGGCGCATCCGGCTGGCTCTGTGATGGGGCTGCTCCTGCATCTGTCGGCCGGAAGTGTTCCAGTGTCTCTGCCGTTGCATCGTGAAAAGCGATGGGGAAGGGGCCCCCTTTGAGGTGTTTGTAGGTGCCCGCATTTGTATCGAAGTAGGTCAATCCAACTTCAGGAATCGCACTGACCTCAGCGCTCTGTGGTATGATGACCTGTTCGAAGACGAGCAGATCCGGCGAGGCATGCACCCGTTTCGGATCATACACCTTGAACTGTGGTGTTGCCCGAATGCCGGGCTGCTGCATGCCATCCGTGAACCCTCGCCCGGATATGCGGGTGGTCAGCGTCACGAGGTCGCCCTGTACGATGTCCGCGGGGTCAATGGCAGCGCTCATGGCGAATGAACCGATTGCGCCTGAGAAACCGGCAGGGGGCGTGGGTAGCGGCTTGACCGCAAGGTGCAGGGGGGCGATCGAGACCTGAACCGGCGTCTCTTCCCAGGCGCTGCCGATGAGCATGCGCCTCCGTCGCAAGGCAATGAGTTTCAGGTTTGGGGCGAGGCGGATGGTTCCTGCCGTCAAGGCTCTGGCTCGGCAGCGGTAGCGATGGATCTCGGTGATGCGGTGCCCGTCTCCGGTACGCTCTGTTGGCAGCGTTTCGAAC
>JABGOW010000448.1 GCA_018645275.1 Verrucomicrobiota bacterium | reverse complement strand
ACGACGAAGTCCGTTATGCCGGTTTGCTCGTCAACGAGGAGAGTGGAATTTGCTCCATCGAGATCAGACATCCATATCGTCGATCTCTGGGACACGCCCCCGAAGGTCCCATCGATCTCTAGCCAGACCAACTTCTGAACGGCTTGCCCTGCACTTGCCGACAGAAGGATTCCGACGATGGCCCAAACGAATAGGGACAAGTGGCTGTATGACACCCATCTCCCTGATGCGCGACCAATCGAACCCATCTCCGGTTTTATCACAGGACCGTCTCCCTTGCTGACGTGGACCACCAGTGCGATATACAGTTGTAGTTGAATTGGCATGATCGGTCTGCAACACTTAGCCAATCGATCTCGTCCACCTCGATGATCTTGGCGATTTTGAAGGCTTCGCCCACGTTTGAGTGAGTGCTCCGTGAACGCTATCTCAATTACTCCCTCGCTGTCAATGCAAACACCACGTTTTACTCCATATTTGTGCATATTTGCACATGTATTGACATGCATATTGCATACAGGTGCGTTTTTCATGCGTAAACGCACGTATTTCGTGCCTCGATCTGACGGCGTGGAGGAACGTGTGGCAACCGTTTTCCGTTGACCTATCTTTTGGACATGGAAGAGTCGAAAAGGATCGGCCAACACGTGAGAGCGGCCAGAGAGCTTGCTGACGCCAGCACCGAGGAGATAGCGGAGCGATTGGGTATTGGCCGAGCATCTCTTTCGAATTTGGAACTCGGATACGACCGGGCTCCCCGTCTCACGATCGCACTGCAGCAAAAGCTCTGTCACGCCTTGGACCTCGATCCCATGGTGTTCTGGGAAAACGGGCCCGGCGTGCGAAACCTTCGCGGCAGAGTCACGGCACACTTCGAAGCCATTCGAGATCCCCTGAGAATCAAGGAAGCGCTGTATTACGTCCTTCAGGACTTCCATCGAATACGGCCGGGGGTCATATATCTCTCGCTGTTGACGAACGAGTCAGCCAGCCGCGTCGTCACTGTCACATGGGGAGACTCGCTAACGATGACCCCGGAAGTTCCTTCTGAGAAGAGAGCGGCCGATGCCGCCGAGCTTTCCGAGAGACGAGGCTGGGACACGGTCCGTCACTTCAATATCCGAGAGGCGGCGGAATGTGAGATAGAAACGCCCGACCTCGGATGGGTCTGCGAAGTCTCGTGCAGTGCCGGCGCCTTATGGGCGGGCATTCACCCAACAGTCAGTTTCGACGAAGATCTCATCCCCTTCGTCCATCACACAGGAGATGCCATATCTGAGTGCGTCTCAAGAAATTCCGTGAGTAGAGAACCACACGACCTCGCCAGCCGAGTCAGAGCACTTGAAGAGGCGATGAGAAAACTTCAAGACAACAAGAATGTCTAAATCTCAGCGTCGCTCCGTTCTTCACACTCGAACAGATCGTCGGCGACGTTCACGAGCATGTTGTAGAACATTTGCCCATTGACGCCTCTGAATCCCCAGTATTCGTGTCGCTTGTTGACGCTGTCGATCTTCGACCTGAACTCTGCGAGCGGAACGCCTCCAGTCAGGAAGACGGATAGCAGCGGAGCTAATTCGCCCTCAATCACCGAGACCCGTCTCTGATCAAGTTCTGCCTCGACCTCGGTCAGAGACTTTCCATCCCCTGTCGTTGCCGCCAGATACTCCTGCATGACTTCAAGCGAACGGTTTCGTTGTTCATCACTGAGTACGCTCACGGAACACACCTCGACAGTCTTGTTGAGACCAGCTTGCCCACCTGTAGCCTACAAGCTGACGGGGATCCAACCCTTCGCACGGGGTTAGCATGCAAAGTCGAAGGGATGGTGGGGCAGTTCGGCGGCATGCAGCCAGTTCGACCGCCCGTCTTTCCAGCGCCACGTCGCCAGGGCACACGCTGCCGCTGCAAGTACATGATCGTTGAGGGAGACGTCCAGCGGGAGCCTGCGCATCTCCTGACTCTCCAGCCATATCCGAAGCCTGCTCCGGGCTCCAGGATCACTCTTCATGCCCTTGACGTCATGAACCGGCGCACCGCCAAGGGACATGGCACCGCCGGGATGGACCTCAACGATCTTGATCGGATTCTTTCCTTTGACTCCAGCCAGCATCCGTACAACGGAAATCCCTCGCAACGTCAGATAGCACATCTTTGTCATCGTGGGAGCCATCACGCTACCCGGATGCATTCCCACTGCGATCAGCTTCTTCTGCAGCGCTGAATCTCCGGCACGCATGCCGCCGCCAGGTTCATACGAGAGCGGCGCATCGAGTCCTACGACGACCGGTCCGAGGGCACGTTGCTGCTGCACGACTGACAGAATCTCCAGATCGGTTGCCTGCAGCTTGTGCCCGGAGTAGTGGAGCGCGGCGCCCTGCGGTGTGCCCCAGACGAGTGCCGTTTCTTTGGTGTTGGCAGGACCGGACAGGTCGATCCCGACTACGCGGACGCCGTAAATTCGATCCTTGAGTTCAGACATCGATCAGCTTCCAGTCATTGATGCGCGCTGCACGGCCACATTGATCTGGCCGTGCGCTACTGTGTCTGGACCCAACTTCAGCAGCGAACCCAGTGTCAGTGTCTTCTGCTCACCAAGGCGGCCATTCAGGACCTGCGCCGCAAGCACATGGAACTGCCACTGGTGCAGGTCGAGTGGGTCCGCCTCAGCCTGATCTTTCTCCCCAAGAACGCAGAAAACGTAGACCTGTGCCTGCCGTCTGTATTCGGTGCCATACGTCCCGGTCGTCGGGTCCCATGCGCGTGTCGGCGCAATACCGAAGGAAATCTTTGAAGGACGGTCTTGATGCCACGTCTGCACGTAGGCGCCAGATTTCACCTCAACGGTGATGCCCGTGGACGTCTGGAGGTCGAAGGCGTCCCACTCCGTGCGGAAACCATCGGCGACACCGAGATCGAGGGCCACAAGGTATTCCGCAAGGACGCCACGCAACGTGTTGCCCAGCAGTTCTGATGACGACCAGCGCCAGAAATTGAGCACGCGGTGCTCAAGCTGGTGCCCGGCTCGGTGGAAGGGCTCGTGTCCTGTAAGGTGTCGTGCCGGCACTGATTTTTCCCAGCCGCAAGGAGCGCATTGCATTGTACTACAACTATCAGGACTCTGTATCTGGGTCAAGGTGCCGGCAGAATCACCAACGTGGTCAGAACGATCCCAACTGCGAAGAGTCTGACCCGCCGAGTTCACGAGAACCAAACCCCCCTCGCCGTAATGGCTGCAGCATGGGCCGCGCTTAGAGTGCCGTTACCAGCGCACGGATCTTGGCCAGCGTGACCGGTCCGATCCCCCTGACGTCATCGAGCGCTTCAACGCTCCCGAAATCCCCGTGCTGATCCCGGTACGCGATGATATCCCTGGCCTTCGCTGGTCCGATTCCGGGCAAACGCTCTAACTCTTCCGCAGTCGCACTGTTGATGTTGATGAGCGAGGATGTCTCACTCGGCGAGATCACCGTCCATTCCCCCACCAGATTCCCCTCAAGCACAACGGTCCCGTCCCAGCCGGTCGCATAAAGGGCACGCGTGACCAGATGCTCTTCAAAGGTTCTCTTGCCGTGCCCCACCATCACAGTCTGCGGTTCCCGAGATCGAGTGATCGAGTCTTCGATCATGCGGACGATCCCCGCATTGGGATGACCGTAATCCCACGCAGTCCAAGGCACCATCCGGTCGGCAGGTCCCATGGAAATGACAGCCATTTCGGGAGTCATCTCCTCAACCAAAGCGCTCGCTGTGCCGTTCTTGCTTCCATGGTGACCAACCTGATACACGTCCACATCCAGTAGGTCTTCATCGTCGAACTGTTCCAGGAGAGTATCGATTGCCACGTCCTCCAGATCACCCGTGAGAAGGACGGAGGACTCTCCAAAGTCAACTCTGACAACAACGGAGTGGTTGTTCTCATCATTGAAGTGAGGTTCACCCCGGCTGTCGTTGCCCCAGCCTGGATCGCTGGAGAGCGTTCCCCACAGAACGCGGATCTCTGGGTCTGCACCCGCGCAGTTCACCGGATCAATGGCGACGTTGACCATCCCCATTT
>JABGOW010000535.1 GCA_018645275.1 Verrucomicrobiota bacterium | reverse complement strand
ACTCAAAGGCGCGCCCTTCGTGAGCCATACGCCCGTCAAGGAGGTACAGGGTCCGACTGAAGTAGACGCCGGGCTCTGCCACAATGCTGCGGCCAATCGTGCGGGGCTCTTTGATGAGCTCCCCATTCTCGATACCGTCGAGGGCGACCGAAGCACTTGGCGCCCAAGGCGCAGCCAGGGGCTCTCCCACAAACATCACTTGCAGGGGACAGCGCACCGACTGGTAGAAGCTCTCTATCAGTGTGCAACCCGTAGCATAATGATTGAAGATTCGGGCGTTCGGGAACTTGGCCCAAATAGAGAACGGCTCACACACAGCGCCCGCGGATGCTGTCGCACCATGGGCAATCCAGCGACTTAGTTTCGTCTGATTCTTTGAGTCAAATGCCGCCGCCGCACTGGTGAGGTGTTCGGCAAAAGCGCCTGGCAAGAAGCGCCCGACAATCGAAGGATCCACACTGGCCGATCCCATCATAACACCGATGACGTCGGACTTGTCCTCAGGAAAGACCTCATCCCCAACAACGGCCCTGACACCTGCGCTCTTGAGGCCACGCGCTGCGGTCGGGAACTGCCACTGACGGCATTTCGAGCGAATGTCCTCGCTGGTGACGAAGTAGACGCTCCCCTGCGGCTGCGAGGCATCAGAGCGCACGCCCGTTCGCAGACACTTCAACACCTCCGCTTTCGTATTGCCGCGCGGCCCGGTGTAACCAAGCGTGATGCTGGGAAGCGGCATTTCCTCGCGCAACAGCCGTCGCGCCGTATCCAGTGTCTGCGGCCCGTACCCATTGGCCTTCGGGCCGTCCGGCCCGGCAAATAGCGGCGAAACATAAGTCCCCCCTGCTATCTCCTTTGAAGTTGGCATCTGATTCCGCACAAAGGTAAGTCCCTGCAGCGAGACTGGCGGCTGCGTTGAAATGCGAATGGGGAAGTGCGTCGAGTAGACCCAAGCAAGAATGTGGTCGTTAACACCTCGGGACACTGTGGTCCGCACGGCCTGAGACCAAATCAAGCGTGTGAATTCAGCGGGGCTGATCGCAAGAGACTTGAGAGGATCCCATGCGGACATATTGAGTACGACCACATTCTCGGCGGGCACCTGGCGCATGCGGGCATAGGCCTTGGCGACCTCAATCGAGTCGGGCTGACTCCCGTTGGCCAATACCAGAATCTCGTGCGGGCCCAAGGCAACTGCGCCGAGCGGTGCGAACAGCACACAGAGAAGCAAGAGACAAACCCACCTGATACGAAAGGAAACCATGCGAAACACGATAAGCCTTCCGCCCCCCCATTCGCAAGTCAGTATGCGCGTGGACATTCCCAGGTTCTTGCGGGTAACCCACGTTGGAGATCCTTCCTTCTTCGCTGAGGCAGCTTCGCAGGACAAGTCGACAAGCTCAGGATGACAGTTCTATGGCATTTTCCGTCATACCGACGCCGACGTACGGCTATTGTGAGTGGGGTCGCAATTTGGACATGATTCTACGACGGTGGATATTCACCGTCGACACACTGACATCAAGTCGTTTCGCCAGTTCCTCGTTGGACAAGCCGCGGCCAATAAGGGCAAGCAGCTCCTGTTCATGACGCGTGAGTCCAACGTCGTTCCCTGCCTGCACCGCCGTAGGCCCGGCATGGGCCGCTTCATCGTGGGGAAATGCAATTCCCGTACTCGCCGCACGAATGGCAAACACGAGCTCCTCAAACGGTGCCGACTTGCTCACAAAACCAAGACAGCCCGCTTCGCGCATGGCCGTCGTCGTCACCGAGTCCACGTGCATCGACAAGCCAACGATTCGCGCTCGTGTATCCTTCTGAAGAATGCGACGTGTGGTCTCAACACCACCGATTCCAGGCATGTTGACATCCATGAGAACAATATCCGGACAGACGCCCAGATAGAGGTCGAGCGCATCCTCACCAGATGCCGCTTCTCCCACAACACTCAGACTTGGTTCAGATAAGATCAAAGCCTTCAACCCCTGCCGAAGGAGCTCATGATCATCCACAATCAAAATACCCGTATCACCCATGTGTTCCCCAAAAGCCTACCGCGTCTCCCCAGACGTTAGCGGCAGGCAATGTAGCAGAACACCGCCCTCCGGTCTATCGGGTTCTGACTGATTCGCGTGTAGGAAAATGCCCCGGAATCATTCGAAGTGGCATGGGACTGATGCGCTCAATGCATGCATGACGCAAACAGAAGCAGGACAGCAATCGGCGCAACACACCGACTCCAAGCAGGGAAAGCCGCGCGTGATCGAATTACTTCATGTAGTAGCCGGATACGCGCCATTCTCCATCGTCTCCCAGCATGGGGGTGATCGTCTCGACCGCGGACTGCTTGTTCTCGAATGATGCTCTGAACTGGATAATGACATACTCACCATCGGGCGCACCGGGAAGCGTGGTACGGTAGCGTGTTGATTTGAGTTCCCGGGCAAGATTCGTCCCAAACGGCTTTCGCGTGGACTCCATAGCCTGCAGCCACTGCGCCTTCTGAACCGCGCCCTGAAAGAAACCCGCGGCTGCGTCCCAGCTCTCGCCATAGTGTTCGCCATCAACCAGTGCCAACCACTCCTGGGCCGCCTCAACGGCAGCCGATTCCGCCTCGGGATTCGAGACCCCGCCACACCCCGACAGCACAAGCGCCCCCACCAGAACCAAACACACCGACAATGTCTTCATTCCTATCTCCTTAATTTAGGGCTGCGGGATACTACTACCCGCCACCGCTTCCAGGCTGAATAGCCACCAACGCTTGGTGCGGTTCTGTCCGCGCGACTGGCGCTCAAAGTAGAGCTTTGCAATCTGCTTCTCCGCCGTCTGCACCTCGAACCAGTGCTTCCGGGCATAGACCTCGCCGCTGCCATGCTTGCAGGGGCTAGTCTCACGCCACGTGCGAATCACGTCGGCCACCACAAGAGGCTCCCCTCGCCACACGAACTCGCGCGGCAGACTGGGACGGCCGGAAGCCATTGCTCCTGCATCGCCAGTTGCAACGACCGGCTTGATTGGTTCTGATACGAACACGCTCTACCGCTCTTCCTGACCGAAACCACCAATGCGACAAACAACCTCGCCCGCCACGCCCATCGCGATTCCGACGGTATAGCAGACGAGATCTGATGCCTTGAAGCCAGCACCCAGAGCAAGCGCACCCACGCGAGTTGTGCGAACGGCCTCAATCCACTCCGACTGATATAGCTGACTAAACTCTACGCCAAATGAAATCACAAGCGCAACGGAAGCCAACGTAAACATCCCCGCGCGGGGAAGCAGAAACCCAAGGCCCATAAACACCATCAACGCCCAGAGCGTATCGCCAGCGTAGGTGGAAATGAGATCGGGCATGTGCACGGCATACGATGATCGTGATGCAAGGCCTGCGCCAATCACAGCACAGATCAGGATTCCGTGGGCCAACCTCTTGCGTGGCCTCTTGATAACTACCACTTCTTCAGCGGCAACTTCTGCTTATCCTTGAAGGCGCCGCACAAGATCATGATGAAATCAATCGTCCACCAAATGCCGAAGCCACCCATGGTCAGAATCTGTACAATAGCAGTGCCTATCTTGCCGACATAGAAGCGGTGCACAGAGAAATACCCCAGGAACAGATAGAGAAGCAGAGCCACCGTACGACTCTTGGGAGAAACCTCGCCATCGACGGGCGCCGGTGAGGGGGCTACCTCGGGGGTGGCAGCTGGCTTCTTGCCTGCAGCCTTCTTCTTGGCTGCGGGCTTCTTCTTGGTTCCTCCCGCAGCCGTACGCGAGGCGGTTGTCTTCGGTCGGGGTGCTGCAGCACCGCCCTTCTTCATTACAATGCGTTTCTTTCCCGCCGCCGCGACTGGGGCCTCGGGCTTGGGCGGTGTAGGGATCTCAATCTCCTTCTCACAAACGGGGCAGTCTATGAACTCACCCGCCATGTCCGGCGGTGCATCCAGATTCTGGTTACAATGCGGACAATCGAAATTGATATCGGCCATGACTTCTACTCCTTTTCAGAGGTTCCTGAACATGCTCGCAGCCTTGAGTTCAAATCACTAGCGTCCCATACAGGGGAGGGAACACACCACGGAGGCGCGGAGACT
>JABGOW010000445.1 GCA_018645275.1 Verrucomicrobiota bacterium | reverse complement strand
CGGCTCAGATCTTCTTCTTCATGCCGCCATCCGGCGGCTTCTTCTGGCGCGCGCACCTCTGCTGTCTATCTCTTGTCACGGGCGCAAGTCATCTCTGCGGGGATTCTGGCTGACGCAAAGACTCAAAGATTGCTTTATGGCAGTGCTCTTCTGTAATGTGCAATGACGAATGACGAAATACCCAAGCACGAAAGAAGCCAGAATGACGAAGTCCAAAGATGTCTTGCCGCATCTCCTGTTCGGCATTCGGACTTCGGATTTCCTTCGGATTTGGGTATTTCGTCATTCGGCTTTCAGGGCGCATCGCGTCTTCTGACCCATCCTGCTTGCTTCACAGGACAGATCCCCGCGGAAGTGAGTTGCGCCCTCTTGTCACTGCATGACGTGCATTGGCTTGACTTGCTGCGTCTCGCATGCTACCGTCACATCCCGTGGGTAGAGATTGTGTAATCTAACTTCCGGCGGGTACAAGTGCAGCGTTCAATCACAACAGACCATCCCAAAGAATCGTGTGGTCTATTCGGCGTCTATGATGTTGGTACAGCAGCGTCTTCGATACATCGGGGACTTTTCGCGCAGCAACACCGTGGACAAGAGGGCTCGGGTATCGTCGTAAGTGACGGGGAGAAGATTCGCTCGATCAAAGGATTAGGGCTGATCGACGAGGTCTTTTCGGGCGAGTCTCTGGCGCAGCTTCCCGGTCATCTTGGCATAGGCCATGTCCGGTATTCCACGACGGGGTCAGACCGCATCCAGAATGTGCAGCCTCTCGTCGTGGAATGCGTTGATGGCATCTGGGCCGTCGCGCACAACGGCAACCTGACCAACGCGCGCAAATTGCGGCGGATGTATCAGGAATCCGGCGCGATTTTTCAGACCAGTACGGACAGTGAAGTGCTGGTGCACCTGCTCGCCGACCCCATGTACCGGTCTCGCCCCCGACGTGTTGCGCGGGCTTTGCATGAGCTGGAAGGCGCGTTTTCCTTTCTGCTCATGACCAAGAACTGTGTGATGGCGGCACGCGACCCTATGGGGTTCAGGCCGCTGTCCATTGGGCGCCTGAACGGTGGCTACGTCTTTGCAAGCGAGACCTGCGCTCTGGCGCAGACAGGCGCGGAGTATGTGCGTGATGTTGAACCCGGCGAGTTGGTTGTAGTGGACGCCGCCGGCCTGCATAGCAGCCGGTTTGCGGAGTGTCCGACAGACAGACTGGCCCAATGTGTATTTGAACTGGTGTACTTCGCACGACCGGACAGCCGTGTTTTCGGTTACAACGCACACGAGATCCGCTTGCAATACGGTATGCGTCTGGCTGAAGAGCATCCCGTCGACGCCGATATCGTCATCTCGGTTCCCGACAGCGGGAATGACGCGGCCCTGGGATACTCGCGTGGCAGCGGCATTCCGTTGGATTTCGGCTTTATCCGCAATCACTACGTGGGCCGCACGTTCATCATGCCTGAGCAGCGTGACAGGGCAAGCAGTGTCGATATGAAGTTATCGGTTCTGCCGGAGACGGTGTCAGGGAAACGGGTTGTTGTAGTCGACGATTCCATCGTTCGTGGGACCACATGCAAGCGGCGCGTGGCTTGTCTCAGGGAAGCGGGCGCGAGCGAGATCCACGTCCGGGTCTCCTGTCCGCCGACCGCGAATCCCTGCTTTTACGGTATTGATCTACCAACACATGAGGAGTTGGTTGGCGCGCAGATGTCAGTTGATGAAATCCGCGAGTTCATCGGTGCGGATTCGTTGGGGTATCTGAGCCAAGAGGGCCTGTTGTCGCCTTTCAACAACCCTGAGCATTTCTGCGCCGCCTGTTTCACTGGCAACTATCCGAGTGACGTAAGCCATATGAAGGGCAAAGAGGCGCTGGAAGCGTCAGCCCCGGAGTTGGCGCTGGATCCATGAGCGGGCGGAACGAGTCGTGTCCCGCGGCTTTGACCGGAATCTTATAGATTCGAGAAAACATATGACCAAACACATTTTCGTAACAGGCGGCGTGGTTTCGTCTTTGGGCAAGGGTCTGACCGCCGCGTCGCTTGCGCTTCTGCTGACACGGCGCGGCTACACGGTCCGTCTACAGAAACTGGACCCATACATCAACGTAGATCCCGGCACGATGTCGCCATACCAGCACGGCGAGGTATACGTGACCGTGGACGGCGCCGAGACCGACCTCGATCTCGGGCATTACGAGCGGTTTACGGGCATTGATTGCACCCAAGCCAGCAACTACACGACAGGACGTATCTACAGTACTGTCATTTCCCGTGAACGCGAGGGCGGGTATCTCGGGAAGACCGTACAGGTCATTCCTCACATCACCGACGAAATCAAGGCGGGCATCAGCGCCTTCGATGCCGACGACGTGGACATTGTCATCACCGAGATCGGCGGGACGACCGGGGATATCGAGTCGCTGCCGTTTCTGGAGGCCATACGCCAGTACCGCCAGGAGATCGGACGCGAGAACGGCCTCTTTATCCATATTACGCTGGTGCCCTATATCAAGGCGGCCGGCGAGATGAAAACTAAGCCGTCGCAGCAGTCGGTGGGCATCCTGCGTTCGATCGGCATCATTCCGGACCTTCTGGTATGCCGTTGCGAGAAGCATCTCTCAGAAGAGCACTTCGCCAAGCTGGCCCTATTCTGTAACGTAGACCGCAAACTTGTTATCGAAGAGAAGGATGTCGATAACACGATTTACGAAGTCCCTCTCGATCTGGCAAATCAGGATGTCGATGTTTACATTCTCGAGAAGCTCGGTTTGCATGTGAACCGCATTGACATGAGCGATTGGAAGGCGATGGTGGACACGTTGATTTCGCCACGCAACGGCGAAGTTGAGATCGCCGTAGTGGGGAAGTACATAAGTCTACAGGACTCCTACAAATCGATCTACGAGGCGCTGACGCATGGCGGGATAGCCAACAGCGTACGGGTCAACATCCGGATGGTCGAATCCGAAAACATCGAGAAGCAGGGCGCGGAAGCGTTGCTGAACGGTGTTGCGGGGGTGTTGGTGCCGGGCGGCTTCGGTGATCGTGGAATCGAAGGCAAAATCCAGGCTGTTCAGTATGCCCGCGAGAACCGGATACCGTTCTTCGGAATCTGCCTCGGCATGCAGTGTGCGGTCATGGAGTTCGCAAGGCATGTCTGCGGCCTCGATGGCGCGCACAGCACGGAGTTTGTGGCTGATACCGCGCATCCCGTGATTGACCTGATGGAAGCGCAGCGTGAAATCACCGACAAGGGAGGCACGATGCGGCTGGGGAGCTATCCGTGCGAATTGACAGGGGACACGAAGGCCATGGAAGCCTATGATCGGGAGAGTATCGACGAACGCCACCGCCACCGTTACGAGTTCAACAACCAGTATCGGGACGCGATGCGCGAAAAGGGCCTGCTGTTCTCGGGGCTATCCCCCGACGGAGCGCTTGTGGAAATCGTGGAGATCGAAGAACATCCGTGGTTTGTGGCCTGTCAGTTCCACCCGGAATTCCAGTCAACGCCGCTCAACGCCCATCCACTCTTCAGCGGTTTCATCAATGCTTCGGTTATCCAGAGTAGTTCGCGGGTTGGATGCCAAGGCGCTTGATTGCGTAGTTGATGATGCGAGGGGTGGCCTGGAGGTCGCGGGCTGCTGCCGCACCGCTGCCGCGATGCTTCTTCAGCGCATCGATGATGACCTCCCTCTCATAGGCGTCGAGCATCTTCTTGAGGCTGGCTCCCTCGCGCGGAATCAACGCTGTGTTGGTCTGATCGGCCGTCTGAAGTGATGGCGGCAGACTGTAGCCGTGTATGACTTCGTCCGGCGCGGTCAGCACGGCCCTTTCGATGCAGTTCTCAAGTTCCCGCACGTTTCCCGGCCAATGATAGGCTGTCATCATGTTTATGGCTGCTGTTGATATCCGCCGAATGTTCTTATTGTAGACCTCGCTGTACTTCTGTACGAAGCTGTCAGCCAGCAGCATGATATCGGAGCGGCGGTCACGCAGCGCCGGCAGGTGAATAGGGAAGACATCGAGCCGATAGAAAAGATCCTCGCGAAACCTGCCTTCGCGGATCTCCTTCTCGAGATTCTTGCTGGTAGCCGTCACAATGCGCACGT
>JABGOW010000329.1:9191-28382 GCA_018645275.1 Verrucomicrobiota bacterium | reverse complement strand
TTTCTTGTGGCAATCAAGTTGGGCCTTGTCGTTGACGCGTTTTCCATAGGCTTTGGCCCTCCCATCTGGAAACGCGAGATTCGTGGGATTGTCTTCAAGGTTTGTTGGTTTCCGCTGGGCGGCTATGTGGCACTGCCACAGCTTGATCCCTCGGGCATGGCCACCGTGCAGGGCACAGAGAAGCCTGAGGACGAGGCGGAGGAGGCCCCTGAGGTGCGGGAACTCCCGGATGTGACGCCGGCGAAGAAGATCGCCGTCTCGGTGGCGGGGGCAGCTGGGAACATTATGTTCGCGGTTGTGCTTTCGTGGATTATTTGGCTCAGTCCTGGCGCGATCACGTACAAAGGGGCGCCAATCGTTGGCTCGGTTGACACCGAGAGCGTCGCTTTTGCTGAGGGACTTCGGGTCGGGGATGAGATCCTCTCTTTGAATGGAGAGTCGGTGGCGACATGGTACGACCTTAGTATGGAATCTCTGCTCATCGGCGAGAGCAGCGGGGTTTCTCTTGCCGTCAAGCGGGGCAAGGAAGAGCTCGAGATGACCATACCGCTTGTGCTGGCGGAGGGGGCTGAGGTCCCGATTCTGGCGGGAGTTGAGCGGCGGGCCGTCCCCTGTTTGCTCAAGGCGATCATGCCTGGAGGTAGCGCCGAGCGGGCGGGGCTGCAGGCAAATGACATCGTGAAGAGCCTCGATGGCATTGCGGTCCACGGTGCGCAGGATCTTGTTGCGTTGGTGGGGGAACGGTCAGAGCGTGAGATCCACCTTGTCATCGAGCGCGATGGCGAGGAAATGGAGTTTGTCGTGGTGCCTGCCTACAGTGAGGAGCACGAGCGTGGTTTGATAGGCGTCAGGCCGGTTGATGTGATCATGCCCTGGATGCATGAGAAGCGCCCAGTAGCGCAGCTCCGCGCGGATGCTCTTGGGATCGTGCGATTGCTGAAGGCGCTCGTCACGCCGAGCGAGTCGAAGCACGCGGCGAGTGGTCTTGGGGGGCCTGTCATGATCTTTGCTGCGCTCTGGATGGCGATCAAGATCAGCATCTTCAATGCCGTTGGTTTTCTGCGTTTTCTGAACGTGAACTTGGCAATTCTGAATCTTCTACCGATTCCGGTACTGGATGGTGGCCACATCATGTTCTCCCTTTGGGAGGCAATTACCCGGCGCAAAGCACATCCGAAGTTCGTCAATATTCTCGTAAATGCGTTTGCTGTCGTCCTGATCGGGGTCTTCCTGCTCCTGACCTGCCGCGATGTAGATCGTCTCTTTCCTGGGATCAAGAACCTACTTCACCGTGAGGCCGCCACGAATGTGGTCGAAGAGGTCTCCGAGCCCTGATTTTGGATATAGCGAAGTCACTGATGGTGCGACCATATATCCCGCCCTTTCAGGGCTAGATTCGTTTCGTTTTCACCCCCATGGCGTTGCCATGAACCAGAGCCTCGTTCCTCGGCACGGTACACGGCAGGCCCTGGGCTGGTATATCTCGCCCCGTTGGGGCTTTTCGGATCGGGTTAGGGCGAAAGGTGAAGGAAACTGAGAATACGGGAGTTTCCTACAGTCCTATGTCTGATTCCACCGACACGAGGTCGGTGGGCATCTCTGAATCGCAGTCATGTTGAGAAACGGCCACAGCGTCTCTGAAACCGCTTTAGTGTTTTACAAGAATGCGCAGGCGCTTGTGCTTGTATTGCTTGCCCGTATCCGTGTGCGTCCAATCCTTGGTATGCCCGGGGCTGTTGCCGATACCCATGCTGGCATTCTCCCCGCTCCGAAACCTGTTAATCGCGAAAAGGGTCTGCTTGGTGTCGAGGTTATGCACCTGCATACAACCATGGCCGTTGACTGGAGCCGTCATTCTGTCCCCGATGTCGAAGACGGCGGGAGAGGCCCCGGGAACCTGCTTTTCATTGGCCGGGTCATAGTTGTTGGGCCAGAACTCGAGGTGGCCGTTTGCGAACGCATCCCCCGTTGTAACGCTGCCGACATTCGAAATGACTTTCAGGTTGGTCACTCCCTTCTGGTGACTGATCTGCGACGCAAAATTGGGGATGCCGAGTTGTTTGGGATCGTCTGTGAACGCATCCATACTCACATAGAGGTACTGGTCAACGGAGCCCGCTTCCTTTCCGAGCTCGAGGAAATAGGCGACGCGCTTGAAAGGACCCGATACCTCCGCTGTGCGGTCTTCTGTGTACTCAATGGGATCCGCTCTGAGCTTGGCGAGATCAGCGTCGTAGACAAGCTGATACGCTCCCGCTTCATCGACGTTCATGGCCAGCATATCGGTCGAAGGTACCTCGCCGGCACGGAATGGGCAGGCGGGCAGTCCCTCTGCGTTAGCCAGGTTTGGCTCGGCCAATTTGTGCCAGGCGAAACGCACGGCAGTGGGAGCCGGTACATTGGTTGACGCGAGCACCACGGACGCTTCGTGGACCGTTGCCGTGGCAGATTGCCATCCGGTTCCTTTTCCTATGATCTCGAAATGGTCAAGCGGCTTGCCTCCGCGTGCGACTAGCCCCGAACCTACGTGGTTGAAATGCACACGCAACTGGCCCGCTTCAACGTCAAGTGACTTGAAGACCGGGCCGGAGTAGACGACGTCATCCCTTCCATAGTCCTTGGCGAGTGCAATCAGCGCCAGCCGGCGACCGACCTCCTGCTTGTTCTTCGGGTGAATATTGTTGATGTTGCCGATGTCGTGAATCACAACCTGGCCGGTGTGTGGGATGTCGAGTGCTTTGGTCTGGGCTTCCCAGAATTCGGCAAGGACGGTCGGTTCTTCATTGCCGTATTTGAATGGCGCAATCTGCACGAAGTAGTAAGGCAACTCCGGTAGGTTCCATGCCGTCCTCCATCCGTTGACGAGTGCCTTTGTCTTTTCGTAGTAAAGCATGCCCTCTTGGTGATTGGCCTCCCCCTGGTACCAGATGGAACCCCGAATGGCGTATGGAACCACTGGGTTCAACATGCCATTGTACAGCATCGCGGGGCTTTGGTGGCTCTTGTAGGGGGTAAGCTCCCCCGGGAATGCTGGAGCTGGGCCTGGGGGCACCCCTTTTGTCAGGTTCGCCCGCGCGGCCGCAACCCAGGATTCAACGGCATTCAAATGGTTGTCCAGCTTGCTTTGATAGATGCTCGACGAGGGGTCTTTCGTGCTCAGCTCATCGGCGATGTGCTTCACAGCCGGTGTGGACGCAAACCCGACAGGGGGCGTCCAGGGCTCGATTCGCGTGCCGCCCCACGAAGCGTTGATCAGGCCAATCGGCACCTTCAGTTCCTGGTGAAGCGTCCGTCCGAAGAAGTAGCCTACTGCGGTAAAGTTGCCCGCAGTGGCAGGACTGCAGACCTGCCATGTAGAGCCCTGATCATCCTGCGGCATGGTTGCCGGACGGCGAGGCACTTCCAAGTGCCGGATCAAAGGCCAGTTTGCATTGGCGACCTCCTCATCAGGGCTAACTGAACGGGAGACCGGCCACTGCATGTTCGACTGTCCGGAGCAGAGCCAGACCTCGCCAATATAGACGTTCGTGAATACAACAGCGGTATTGCCGCTGACGGAAAAGGTAAAGGGTCCACCAGCCTCGGCGGCATCCAGCGCCACGCGCCACTCGCCCTGGGCATCGGCGACGGCTTCCTTCTGCGCGCTGTCGGCGAGCTGTACCGTCACGGTTTCGCCCGGATCCGCCCAGCCCCACACCGGAATGGGAGATTGACGCTGCAGCACCATGTGCTCACTGAAAACATTTGGCAGGTGCACATCGGCCTGAACGGTGATTGCAAGGGCTGCCAGCATGGTGACAGCGGCGAGAACGATCTTCTTCGGCATCTTGTTACCTTTCGGTTGTGGGTATTGAAACGAGCTGGAAGCATAGTGAACAGCACGAGCAAGAAAAAGGGGAAAATTCTAGGGCGCTTCACCCCTTGAAACTTTTCGGCCACATGTCTAGTATTCCACCACGAAACGCATCCGCTAGCCATTCTTGAGCGCAATCATACAACGTCTGAAACCCACAGCTCAGGTGAACGGAGCCAGAGAAGGAGAGATGATATGAGATTAGTCAGTCAACTTGCGCTCGCCACATGCATCGTGACGAGTTCGTTCGCTGCAGACGTCGAGCCCATTCAAGTCCTCATGATCACAGGAGGGGGCTGGCATGACTACGAGACCCAAGCCCCTCTGCTGAAGACGACCATTGAAAGCCAAGTGAATGCAGAAGTGACTATCAAATGGACGTCGACCGAAGAGCACAAAGTCGGGCAGACCGAGAATAAACTCCCGGAAGTATTCAAGGGCGATTTCTGTAAAGGTTATGACGTGGTGTTTCATAATCACTGCCATGTGGGGTTTCAGGATGACAACGCGATTGATGCCGTGATTGATAGTCATATCAAGAACAAGGTCGGCGTGATCATGACCCATGGTTCGTTCCACACTTGGATGCGGACCAGCAGAGAGGCTTGGGATCGAATCTGCGGCCTAAACAGCACGAGCCATGGTCAACATGCCGCCATCAGAGTTGAGGTCGTCAATAATGAGCATCCGGTGATGAAAGCCCTTGGCGTCAAGGGGTGGACTACCAAAGAGGGTGAGCTTTATCGGACAACATTGAAAGAAACGACGACGGCTCTGGCCAAAGGAACGACGCTCAAAGGCAAAGAGCATACCCAGGATTGCATCTTCTCCCATACGAACACAGGAATTCGTATGTTTGGGACAACGTTGGGCCACCACACGTCGACGATGCAGCAAGCAGAGTATCATGACATGATAGGCTTCGCCGTTTTATGGGCGGCAGGCAAGCTTGACGAAGATGGCAAAGCCTCCGCCGGATACCGAAAGTAGGGTAGGCTCCCTAGTCGAATGAGGTCGGTGTTGATTAGGGCGCGAGAGTGACGGCGATGCGGTAGAAGCGTGTTGGGGCGTCTGAGGTGTCGGCTAGGGTATACGCTTCCCCAGTGCCTGTAATCTCACTCTCAAGGGTTGTCCAGACGGTATTCTGCAGCGAGCTAGAGGACTCAACCCGGTAGACGCGGCCCGTGGTGGTGTCGAAGCGCAGTGCGCAGCCAGAGACATCGCGATGGGCTGAGAGCGTCAGTCTGGAGTCGCGCCGGATTGGGTCGGTGCCGGCGATGTACTCATCCAGATTCTGCATCCCGTCGCCATCCGCATCCAGGAACGCATCGCCGGCCACAGAAACCTGGAGCCCATGCTCGTATTCCCATGCGTCGGGCATGCCATCGTTGTCGTCGTCGGGGTCCAGGCTGTCAACGATGCCATCTCCATCGCCATCGGGTTCCGAAAGTTCAACGGGGCCGTAGGCTGTGAAGTCCGTGCCCTGAGTTTGGCTCTTTGCTGCAGCCCAGAGCCACGTTGCCGAGCGCGCAGTGCTCGAGAAGCGCACCTCGTCAATCGAGCCCTTGAAGGGGCTGCTGATCCCACCTTGCGACCCCAGCCAAGCTCCCGTGGCCTTGCCTGGATCGAGAGCCCCTCCTTGCGACGTGACCTCGGTCCCATTCAGATAGAGGCGGAATCGGGAGCCATCGTATACCACGGCCGCGTGATGCCACGTACCGGTGTGTGCAGGTATATCGTACACCATGAACCCGAGACCACCCCCGGCGTTCTTGCCGCTGTGGAGCAACTGCAGTTGGTTTCCTGATCCCACGCTCAGCAGAATGGGACACCAGCCGTCATCGGCGCTTAGGTGAATCAGCGTGCCACTCATAGCCGCACTCTCAATGGTCCTTGCGTTGAACCAGCAAGATGCGGTGATCGGCGTATTGGGTTCAGGCAGCAGTTCGTTGCAGGGAGCTTCTGTGAGGCAGAGGGTGTCGTCCCCGTTGCCGGCGAACTCCTCTGCGAGGGCGATCTGGCCATCGCTTCCTGTAGGCCTCTGGGCCTCCGTATGCCTGCCCTTCGGTGATGAATCGAGAATGAGCGGAGTGCCCGTGGTTGTGTTGAGATGCCACACGCCCTGAAACTCGTCGCACCAGACGGATCCATCGGAGGTGTAGTGGTGCTCTGTCCGCTGAAGAGCGTCGCCCCAGTAGACGTCGACGGAGGTGTCCTCCGTCAGCTGTGGAAGTTTGACCCAGATGATGGACGTTCCGCTGGTGTTCCAGCTTTCGATCTCGAACTGCAGAGGCTGTCCGTCGTCGGGATTCAGGAAGCGGATGTCTCTCCCGAGCGGAGATGCAAAACCCGCATATGTGAAGCCCGGGATCGTCTCGTCGAGTGCGATCGGAACAGGGAAATTGGTTAGCGGAGTGGATCGCGTATAGCCGGGGAAGGTGACGCGCATGTGGGACGTCATGCGGGTGCGGTCAAACCGTGTCACAACCGCAGTGTTGGTCTGGGTCCATGCGTCTCCACCTGCATTGGCTGCACACCAGCGGTAGGCGTACTCGGTGTCTGGGTTGAGTCCGGATAGTGTCGCGGAGAGCGTTTCTCCCGGCGACCGTGTTCCGAGGTCAACGGCGTTTTCCCAGCTAGCCACGTTCGCGTCTCCTGCCGATCGTCCCCAGAGGAGTGTCACTCTTGGATTGTTGCCGCCGGTGTCCGGGAGCATCGCAGAGAGGGAGGCCGTGTGCTCTGTCACGGAGGCAACGCCCAACTCTTCGATCTGGGGTGGTTCGTCAAGTGTCTCGAACGCCTGAGTGGTCGGGGACCACTGCTGCCCCGAAGCTCCGGCGATATAGGCGCGGTAGTAGTAGCGCGTGCCGGGCGACAGGCTCGTGGCGCGCGTCAGGAAGGTGCCAACGTCGGCGGTGCCGAGTACGCGCGAGTGTGCCCACTGAGAGGGCTGGGTCCCCTCATCCGAAGTGCCCCAGAAGACCGTGACGATGGGGAGGGCTCCCCCAAGACCAAGGTAGACCACCTCGCCGCTGAGGGTGCAGGCGTCGATGTCAATGTCGGTGACCATCCGTGTGTCAAGGCGCGGGGGGTCCAGAGGTGTTGTGAAGGTTTCGATGCTCTCGCCCCAGACGCCCCCAGCAGTGTTCTCGGCATAGAAGCGGTAATGGTACTGCGTTCCGAAGTTCAGGTTGGTCAACACGACATGGAGCGACCCCTGCTGGGAGAGTCCGAACGGAACCTGCTGCCATGCCGATGGGGAGGAGTCTGGATCTCCGGCTGTGTAGTAGCAGGTGACGTGAGTGGGGGTGTCTCCCGTAGAGAGGAGGCCTCCGCTCAGGGTTGCTCCTTGTGCCGACAAGGCTACTACGGATGTGTTTGTATCCAAGGAGGGGTAGGCCACGACAACCGGGCTGGCGCTGTAGAAGGCTTCCGTCGCCGCGACTGTGTCGTGTGCAGCACCGATCCAGTCCGGTGAGCGTGTCGCAGCGGAGAAGCGTGGCTCATCGAGTGTACCTGCGAAGCGCGCATCGCCGAAGTCCTCTCCTATTCGTAGCGTGGCTTCGGTGAGGGGTAGGTTTGATACGGATGCGTTTGCCGCAGCCAGCAGGTTGCCGTCTTGATAGATGGAAAGGGTCCGCGCGGCGTCGTCGTATACGCCGGTCCACTGGTGCCACCCGATGTTTGTGACCGGTGCTGTTACGAGCGACCGGCCCGGGAATCCGAAGGAAACGGTATCAGCATTCGGCATGTTCATTAGGATGCGAGAACCAGCCGAGGAGGATCCGTATGCCATGAGGGTTTGTGTTGGATCAGAGTCTGGAGCACGGGTAGACCAAATCGACATCGTAAAGCTGTCACCTGTCCAGACAAAGCTGTCGGCCGTGCGTATGGCATCTTCGCCATCCATCCCGATTGCCGCCCCGGCAATCCCGTCAGCGCTATGCTGGACGCCGTTGAAGGTGACGGTGTTGGCATGCGGAGTGGAATCTGCGGGGCCGTCCAGATGCCAGACGGCTCCGTAGTCGCTCGACCAGGTTGAGCCGTCGATGGCTGCAGCAGGGGAGTCCGTGCGCTCGGTGTTTCCCCAGTAGGCCCAGATGCTGGTGTGGTTGGGCTCAAGCTCGGGAATGCGCACCCATATGTGGGACTCGCCTGAGGGGTCCCAAGATTCAATTTCATAGCTGAGTGAATTCCCTTCGGAGGTAACAAAGCGCAGGTCACCGCCTGTTTGGCTTGCAAACTGGGTATAGTCGAAACCGGGAATGTCAGAGCTCAGTCTGATCCGAGCGGGGAAGCTCGTGAGCACAGAGGTGCCGACGTAGCCGTCAAAGTCGAAGCGGACCCGGTAGGGCCATTTTTCGAGCTCAAAGTCGTTGTCGCGGATAGCGACCGAAACAACGGCAGAGGCGCTCTCGAACGCGATGCCGCCGCCAGTTGCCTGGTGGCTGATTATGACGTGGTGGGGGTCGGTCTCACAGGTGCTGTCGTCTACCGCCTCAATGGTGATCTGTTGCTCGATCCACCAGTTCTGGGAAGAGAAACGCAGAACATTGGCGCTGAGCGAGATCTGCTCAGTGACGGCATCAAGCATGATCTCGACAGTTTCCTCAGGTTCTGCGGCGAGGGCGATGCCGTAGGTATGTGAGGCTCCACCTTCCGCCACAGTCAGCGATTCGGGCGCCGACAGCAGGATGGTTGATGAGGTGTCTTGCCAGGGGATCAGCCGGTGTGCCGGTATGGGGCGTTCGAGCTGGCCACCCGGCAGTTCGACACCCACGGCGAGGCAGTCACTGCCACTGCTCTCTTTGTGTATGGCTTCGATGTAGTACGCCTGTCCCGCCAGGAGCGGGACGGCTGCCGATGTTTGCGAGGGGTAGATGTCCCATTCTCGAGGGGCGGTCGGGTTGTTGATATACGCGATCCGCTGGCGGGTCTCTGCCGAGCCACTGGTGCCGAGCCAGAGCTCTGCCCGATCATCTCCGCTGACTGAGAAGCGGTAGTTTCCGTTTTTTGGGGCAACGAAATAGCCGGAAGCGCGTGCCCCGTAGTTGTCCATTGCGTTTGCCGGCGACTCGAATGCGTCCGTGAGTACACTCGCCCCGCTTGGATCGTCGGGGTAGGCCGTCTGTGCCAGGAGGTGATCAATGTCGTTTCCGGCGACGCCTGTCCACCACTCGTAGGTGATTCCTGACCCGCTCCCCGCCGGGATGGGTGTCACGGAGAGTGCGATGGTCTCTGACGTTGCCGTGGCGTTGCCACTGTCCCAGACCCGCCCGCCCAGCGCGTAGACTCCGGCTGTGGGTGCAGTCCAAGTGACGGTGTAGGGGGGGGCATCCAGGCTGGCGATGATGACGTCATTGCAGTAGAGCTCTACGCGCAGAATGGCGTCCTCTGCGTCTTCGGGGGATGCGGTGATCTCTATGGCATCACCGCACTCGACCGTGCTCGCCGAATCCACGACGACGGACAGGGTCGGCGGCACATTATCGTCATCAAAGATATGGACCTCCGCCCACGCCTCATCGCCAACCACGGCACCGATGGTGCCGGAGGAGAGGCGAATTCGTACGGTTTCAGTGGCCTCCATGAGGGTATCATTCACGGGTTCAACCGAAAGCGTTGCGCTCTCTGCATCGCTGGGAATCAATACGGTTCCCGTGAACTGAGCCGAATTGAAGTCGTCGTCTGATGCCGTGCTTTCGACTTCCAGCGCGTAGTGCACTTCAAGAGGGAGCCCGGCGTCGCCTGTCCGAGAGAGGGTGAACGCACCGTTTTCCCCAGCGACTCCCTCCTGCGCGGTCGGGGTTGTCGCAACAATCGAAAGTACGGCTGGTGCTTCGTCGTCTACAATCGTGACGGTGGCCGAAGCATTCTCGATTTCGTAGTCCGCTGAGGGGGTGAGGGTGAACTGTACCGTCTCATCGCCTTCAGGGAAGGGATCATCAACAGGAGTCAGCGCAAAGGTTGCGCTCACCATGTCCCGTGCAAGTGTGACATGGCCATTGAACTGACCATGGTAATCGGATGTCGTGGCTGAGCCTTGAACCGTATACGCAATTGTGACGGGCGGTAGGTCGGCCCCCGATCGTGTCACGAGCAGGGCTGCGCTCCCGTCATCGGCTTCGGAAACGGCTGTATCCAACGCTGTAAGCGATACGGTGGGGAGCGCGCTGCCGTCGTTGTCAACGAGAACGATGTCGATGTCATCGCCTGAGTCGGCGTAGTCCAACGAGGGACGCACGGACACCGAGAGCGTCTCGTTGGGTTCCTCTTCGGTATCGTCAACCGGAGCAATTGTTATCGTGATGGCGGTTTCGCCGCCCTGGAAAGTAAAGGATCCATCGTCGGACGGGGGAGGGGTGATGACATAGTCCTCGCTCGATGCACTGCCCGTGAAGTCGAGCGCTACGCTGAGTTGCCCGCCGGTGGATGTGCGTGTGAGGGTAAGAGTGGCGACGTCCGTGCCCGGTTCGGCAGCCCATGCATCCGAGGTGGTGAGGGCGACATTGGGTTCAAGCCCCTGGATGCGGAGCGCGGGGTCGCCCTGCAGGTTCAATCCGAAATGTACCCAGCGTCGGTATGCGTAGTCCGACTCGATCTGTGCTTTGTGTGCGTAGAATGCGGGGGCAAGCATGGCAACGCGATCACGAAAGAGGACCTCCTGAAAGGCGTTCCTGAAGTCAGGCGAAATGCCACTCCATCCGTAACGGCTGCAACCGAGGTAAGCCAGGGCTCCCCCTGCAGCATTGCGAAGAAATGACTCTCCAAGCGAGGTTTCCTTATCGAATGCACCGCTGTGACAGGCGATGGTGTAGATGAAGGCCGTTAGCCCCGTGAGCGCCTCCGCATGCTGGCCTCCGAAGCTTGTGTCTTCGCCATTCCAGATGTCCGTATTCCCGTGCGTATCATGGAAGAGGAAATTCCACCCCTCGTTGAAGCGCGCTGTCATGTTCTCGCCGCTGGCGGCATAGGTGCCCGCCTCGGACTCCTCATCCCAGGACGTGAGCGTGTCGAAAAGACACCCCACGGTTGAAGCACTCCAGCCATAGGCCTGAACATTGTCGCGGTAGGCCAGTCGCAGGAGCAACTCGACATCGCTCACAAGCGGATGCTGTGCATCACGAAATGCCATGTGGCCATCTGCGACGGGAAAATCAGGTCTCCGGGTTCCGCCATATCCCGCCCAAAGCCGCTTTCCTCCCATCATGAACTTGCGCAGAATATCCGTGGGGGGGGAGGTCTCGTAGTCGACGACTTTTGCAATGTAGTCGGAGGCCTGCGATGGGAGTCGGATCGGGATGCGCCCGACGAAGACATCAGCCGCGAGATCGTACTCGTTGATGCCGCCGACGCTATGCTCGCCGTAGACGCCATCCTGGTCGGCATCGTCCCAGGTTCCGTCGAGTCCAGCATAGTAGCTGTCAGTGGGCATTTCTCGCTCGAAATAGGCGCCAGCCGAGACGCTGCAGTCGCGGTCGGGTACAATGCTGTCATCCCCCCCGAGCACGACGTAGGTGCACTGACGATTGTCAACGTAGTCGCGAATGCAGTTGCGGATCTGCGTCTGCACGTCGCTGCCGCCATCAGGGCGCGTGCCATCGTACTGCGCTTCGATAGATTCGATGGATTCAATTGCGCATGTGAAGCCATTGAATGCGGCTCGGTGCTCCGCAAGGGAGGAGAAGGCTGGGCGGAGCGTCTCGCTTGTGATGATCAGGTAGTCGACGGAGTCGACGGAGGAGAGCTTCGTCTGTTCTACGCTTTCTATGACACTTTCGGTGAGGTGCTCTGCATTCGCGACGAGGCAACTCACGTGCTGGTCAAATCGCGAGCGGGCTCTAGATACTTTTGCCAGTGCATAGGAGTCGGGAAGTTGATACTGCACGGTAACGGTGATTTCGGTAGCCAGGAAGAGTTGTTGCGCGGCTGCGCGGTAACGGATAGGGGTGACGCCGACGCTGACGGTCTGGTGGGCGCCGATGTGCTGCGTGCTACCATTCCAGGATATGTTCTCAGCCGGAAATAGTGAATAGGAAGCATATCGAGCAGCATTGGGCTCGGTCATAACGTGGGGGGCATCGGTTGGTGTTGGCAACTGAACCGGGGCAAGCAGGCAATGATCGCTAAGTGGGACTTCTGTGGCCTCATGCGTGATAGCCAGAATCTCTGCGTGGGGCGGAACCACGATTCTGCTCTGAATTGAGGGAAGCTGGGGGTCACCTGGTTGCCCAGTTGTATACGTTGCCATTGGCAGCGAGACGACCTGATAGATCCCTTTTTCGAGTATGGAGACCTCATCCGGTGAAAAAGAAAGGGTGACCGAGCGGGTATGGGGTTTGGGGGCAGCCGCTTCCGCGCATTCCGAGGCTAGCACGGCTGCAGCCAGAACTACTGCGAGGACTGTCACATTGGCATGTGGCACCCGCCTTGTCTGCGATATCGCACTCCCCCTCATAATATTCATATACAGCATTTTTTAGGCCATTCTGAGACTAATTCATGACTTGGCTCAGAGAAGTCAGTTACGAGTGGATAAGTCCCTTAAACTGCAACAGTTTACCACGTGTTTTCTCAAAAATGAGGTCAGGCTTTCGCAATTCCGACGAAATGCGTAGAAGTGCACGTATCGGTCGGGGGCAGAGATGGCCAGAAAATGCCTGTATTGTTGAAAAAAATGGCGAATATGCGAAGAGCTTCGCTATGAAACGCCAACAAAACCATTACAGGAATAGAACGACTTGCCCCTTGACAGGTTTTCGAGTCTGAACCAGTCCGTCAGCGTCTGGGCAATATCGAAGAAGCCCATCCGAATTCCAAGGGATGTGCCAGCAAACTTGGGGCAGTAAGCCAGAAGGGGCACATACTCGCGTGTGTGATCGGTTCCTGTGAAGGTTGGATCGTTGCCGTGGTCTGCAGTAATGACCAGAAGGTCATCATCCCGGAGTAGCGCTCTTAGCTCGTTCAGGAACCGATCCGTTGATTCCAGAGCCTTGGCGTATCCCTCGGGGTCACGGCGGTGGCCATAGAGCATATCGAAGTCGATCAGATTTGCGAAAACGAATGCTCCCTGCGTTGTCGGAGGGCGTTTTGCAAGGGAGAGCACCGCCGCCGCCGCATCGGGGTTGTTTTCGACGTGGTACGATTCCGTAATACCTGAATCGGGAAAGATATCGTCGAGTTTGCCGACGCTGATCACATCGACACCCGTCTCGCTCAAGAGAGAGAGAATTGAAGGCTCCGGAAGCGGGTAGGAAAAATCGCGGCGGTTTTCGGTACGGGCGAATGAACCTGGCTCTCCAAGATAGGGTCGCGCGATCACACGGCCTACCGCAAGTGCATTGCACTGTTTCCGTACGAGCCGGCAGGCTTCATAGAGTTCCTCAAGCGGAATGACCTCTTCGTGAGCGGCAATTTGGAAGACGGAGTCTGCGCTGGTGTAGGCGATCCAGGCGCCTGTCTGCATCTGCTCTTCGCCCAGTTCCTCAATGATGGCCGTCCCGCTGGCGGCCTTGTTGCCGATCACTTTGCGATGTGTGTGACTCTCCAGGGTCGAAATGAGCTCAGCGGGGAATGAGGGAGGGCCTGCCGGAAAGACGTGGAGCCCCTGCTCCAGGTGGAGCCCGGCGATCTCCCAGTGCCCTGTTGTCGTGTCTTTACCCGTTGAGACCTCTTGCATGGCACCGAAGCCTGCCAGAGGGGTGGCTGATGGGGGGACGCCAAGAATGGGGTCGCCACCGGTAATGGCCGGGATGTTGCCGAGTCCGAATGCTTGCAGCGTGGGCACAGAAAGCCCTCCGACAGCCGCGGCGGTATGCGCCAGCGTATTTGAGCCCGCGTCACCATACTCAGCGGCGTCTGGTGCTGCCCCAATTCCGACCGAATCCAAAACCACAACGAATGCTCTCATGGAGAGATCATATCCCGAAAAGGGGAGAGGAAGAAAGCGCGAACCCGCGACAATCTGCTTCACAGGTTCATGGAAGAGGCATAAGCTTCTTTGTGCAGTCAGGGAGATCTGGCTTGCCTGAGTGTTGTGTGTGTGGAGTGCGGAAGTGCGACTAGCATAACCGAGTTCCCACTTCGTGGAGTGTGAGGAATATATGGCGCTGAAACCAAAGGTCGAGCGGGCTTCAATTCTATTCTATGTGCTGGGTGCCGTTCATTGTATTCCCGGTGTTGCGGCGGTCTGTATTGGTATCCATGGATTGCAGTCACCGCCGCTCTCAGAGGCGCGGACGTGGGCGTACCTCCCCCTGGTGATGGCTGCGGTTGTTCTTTTTCCTTGGGCCGCGATCGCTTTCGTTGCTGCCTACAAGCTTCAGAAGCAGGCGTTCTCTGGGTGGGCGATAGGCATAACCTACTGCGTTGTCAATGCGGTGCTCTCCTGTCTGGGCATTGTGTGGATTTACATGGCTCCTGTCTATGTGGGCATGATTTGGTACCTTGCCCGCCGCCGGACGCGAGCGCGCTACCGGCGCAGGAAAGAAGATTCCGGTGATGATGATGGGAGCAGTGGATCAAGGTGTGCCCCAGACAGTCGGGCGACTGAAGAAGCAAGCACGACGCTTTTCAGCTATGCGGCAATCACGTCTTCCACAGGAGAGATTGTTACGGGAACGATTGCGGCCGACACTCCGAACGACGCGAGGGTGTCACTTGAGGATCAGGGACTTTTTCCTACACACATTCAAGAGGCTGATGAAGGGGTTACGTAACGTCTTTCTCGCAACGTGAAAACGTGGGATGAACGTTTGGACCGGGAGCGGATATCAGGCAGGTTCAGACCCATGAACCAGATTCTGGTCTACCTCTATCGCGTTGGCGATTTCAGCCATTCAAGCGTTGATTGATCTGGCTCGTACACATAGTATCCTTTCAGAGTCGTGGTTCTGAAATGGCGGGGGAGTCGATGATCATCTGGATAGTGGCGCTGTTGGGGGTTGGCGCGTTGTGGATCATGCTGTGGTTCGCGCGGCTCAGCGGCTGGAATCCAGCCCCAAGAGGGGGAAGCCTGGAGAGCTCCAGCGCTTGGTCGGTGAGTGTTGTCATTCCGGCGCGGAATGAGGAGTCGAATGTTCAGGCCTGTCTTGAGGGCTTTCGTGGACAGGGCGATGCATCTCTGCAGCTTCTCGTTGTCGACGATGGCTCGACAGATGCAACTGAAAGTCGCGTACGGACTGCCCAGAAGTGTGACTCCCGAATTCAACTGATTCATGCGTCGTCCCGCTCTGAGGGGTGGTCTGGCAAGACTTGGGCGTTGACGGAGGGGGTCAAAGCGACGACCGGAGAGTGGTTGCTATTTTGCGATGCGGACACGGTGGTTGCCGGCGATGCGCTGCAGTGTGCGCAGCGCAGGGTGGAAGACGAAAACCTCGACTGCCTTTCAATCATCCCGCAGATGGTCTCAACGCGTGTCTCTGTCTCAATGCTTGTCGCCGGGCTGGCGCTGGCCCGTGCCATTTTCTTCCGGCCAACGTCCCCGGGGAATCCTGGCATGACGCAGGGCGCTTTTCTCGTTGTGCGGCGTTCTGCATTTGAGAGCGTTGGTGGCTTTTCTGCCGTACGCGGGTCGCTTCTGGAGGATGTTGAATTTGGAAGCATCCTCTGCAAGTCGGGCTTTAAGGTGTGCACGCTGGCGGCATCCTCGGTGATCCGGACAACGATGTATGCATCATTCCCGGAAGCATGGGCGGGGATATGCAAGTTTGCGTATCCCGTGATGGGCTACTCGGGTTTGCGGGTGCTGACATCAACTGCGGTGTGTATGGGCATGGTGTTCTTTCCGCTGGTATCCCTGTTTGTTGGTGTTGCCCAGGGCTGCCGCGCCTCGCCGCCGCAGTGGAGCATGGCAATGGCCATCGTATCGTTTGTCGTGACTGCTCTGATGTACGCCGTCATGGGCCGAGTGGTTATGCGGGAGTCATTGCGCCCGGAGGCGGTCCCACTCCTGCCCGTGTCGCTCTGCTGTTTCGGCGCGCTGGCCGTTCACTCGATCTATGCCTACCGATATGGGCGGGTGACTTGGAAGGGGCGTCAGTATGAGCAACACGTGGTGCCGCTCGGTTCACCACCCGAGGATCTGACATGACGGTTCTGCTGACGGGTATTACGGGACTGGTGGGATGTCATGTGGCCATCTCTCTGCTCAAGCGTGGTGTCAGAGTGATCGCACTCGCAAGGGGTGGGGATGGTGCTACACCCGAGCAGCGTGTTATGCGGACGCTCACAGCATTCCCTGGTTGGCAAGGCAAGCAGGGCTCCCTTTCTAATGTGCTTGCAGCCGAAGGTGATTTGCTCGCTGCTGCATGTGGAATGGATGAAGGTATGTGTGCGATGCTGAACGGCCACGTCGACGTTGTTCTTAATTGCGCGGGGGCCATCTCGTTCTCTGCGCCGGGAGAGGAGACTCCCGAGCTGCGCGTCAACACGGATGGGCTGGTTAATGTCATGGATCTATCCGCACGGCTTGGGTGTCGGCGCATCATCCACGTCAGCACGGCGTACGTGGACAAGGGCTACCGTGACGGCGCATTTCGGACGGAATATGAACGAACAAAGAAGGATGGTGAGCAGCTGTTGCTGTCGCGTGCTTCGGAGCGTGAACTCGATGCGATCATCGTGAGGCCCAGTATTGTCACGGGAGACTGCCGGTTTGGGTTCACGCCGGTGTTCAACGGAATCTATCCGTTCTTTCGCTTCATTTCCGATCGTTGGTTCTTTCTTCAGAATACATCGACAAAGCAGTGGATGTCTGGAGCGTTTTCCGAGAGCGCTGCGGTGAACCTGGTGCCCGCGGGGATTCTGGGGGATGTGCTTTCCGAGCTTGTCGAGGCATGGCCTGCGGGCGCGAAGATCTTCTCCTTGATCAACCCGAATGATTGGTCGATTCCCGATCTGCTCGAAGCGACGGCGGCGCACTTTCACAAGCACCCGCCTCCCTCCGATACCTCGGTCAGTCGAGCGATCTTCCAGATGGCAGCGGTTCAGGCAGAGGCCCGGGTACTCTTTGACCTCTATGAACCCTACGCAGCTGCCTCGCCTCGCCTCATGGCCGACAGCGAGGCGGTGTTGCTTAGCCCGGAAGCCAGCGGCGCGCTCGAGAATCGCGACCAGTGGTTGCAGGCTCTCCTGGATTGGGGTATGACGGTAGGGTGGAAGCGAGTAGGGTAGGATCATGGTTCAGAACTTTAGAATTTGGAGCCACGCGGCAGCATCGCCCGGTGGCCACGCGCAGTTCGATGCGGGCCTACGGGCTGGGGTCCCCGTTGTCGCTGATGCGTTTCACCCCACGGAGGGAGAATCCACCTTCTCGGCTTGGGTGGACTTCGTTGTGGCCAGAGGTGGTGAGTGGCCGACGCGGTATGGTGTACGCGTAGGAGGCGCTCAACTCCCGGGGCTGACGGAATCGGCTTTCTGTGAAGGGCTTAGCCGGGTGATCCTCGTTGCCTCCGAGTCGAGCCCCGTTGTTGAAGGTGCGGTACGCGCTCTGCGCGGGCATGGCATTGAGGTCTACTGGGAGTATGCCCTCGGTGTGGGGGCTCCCGTGGATCCAGCCCTGCTCGATGGCATTGTTGTTCGTGGGTACGAAACGGGGGGGATTTCTCGGAGCGCTTCCGTCCGCACGCTTTTCTCAGCAGCCCGCGCGGCGTTTCCGGAAATGCCTGTCATGGTACAGGGCATTGAGAGCCCTGAGATGGCTGCCGTATTCTTGTTGCTTGGCGCGGCCGGGGTCATCCTCGACGCATCCTTGAGCTTCGGTGAAGCGTTCGCTGGCGGTCCCGGTGTCTCGACGTATCAGCCCAGCGGCTTCGTACGGATTGCGCTTGGCGGTAAGTGGGTTGATGTCGGCTATGCCGGAGCCGGCGTGGGGGAAGGTGAACATGTTCCTATGGGGCCCGGCTGCCTCACTCATCGTCCACGTCATCTGGGTTCAGATGAGAGCGTTCTGAGTGCCTTTCGTGAGGATGTTGACCTGGCGTTGGGCCGTCTCCTCAGTGTCACTCCAGAGGTGCTCGATTCGCTTTGTGGAACGCCGGCCTTTGTTCAAGGGCCGATGGCCATGATCAGTACGAACACGGCTTTTGCATCGGCTATGACGGATGAGGGCATCTTCCCGGTCTTTGCGTTCACGGGACTGCAAGGGCCCGCCCTGGACGAACTGGCGCAGAGGGTCTGCAGCGCTGATGGAGTTGGCGACTATGGGGTGGGGATTGCGGGACGAATGGATCTATCCCCCTCTGACGCCCTTGCCCGTTTTAGCACACGTCCTCCTGCTGTGCTTCTCCTTTCTGGCGACAGCTGGGGGCAGCGCGATGCTTGGCGTCAGGCGGGCTCGATGGAGACGTGGTTGCACGTTCAACACACGTCCATGCTGGAGCAGGGGTGGAATGAGGGCTTCAGGCATTTTGTGTTGGAGGGGTGTGAATCGGGTGGGCATGTTGGCTTGCTTCCGTCGTCGGTATTATGGCCGCTCGTGCTGAACGCATCCACGCAACTTGATGGGGAGCGTCATGAGTTGCATTGTGTTCTCGCCGGGGGCATTCACGATGCCGAATCTGTTCTGTTTGGGCTGCTGACCGCGAGCGCATACGGGTTCTCAGGCCGTCTTTCTTTCATGATGGGTACGCGATTGCTCCTAACGGAGGAGGCCACTGCTACGGGCGCGCTGCATGCTGCCTATCAGGAAGTGCTCTGCCGGGCGGACGCAACTCGGGTCGTTGGCAAGCAGAGCCTTGGCGTCAGGGCTGCCGTTTCAGGAGAAGACTCGGTGCCCGCGGACAGTGAGCTTGCCGCCGTGTACGACTCGTATGGGCGTGCCCTCAAGGGCGAGACGGGTGAACTTTGTCTGGCGGGCGAGTGCGTGGGTCAATGCGACAAGCCCATGCCGCTTGGAGACCTTGTGCAGCTGCTGGCCGGTTACGGCAGATACTGGTCCGTGCGTCGGGAGAAGGCCGCAGCTTGCATCGAGGCTACCGTTGCTAGTCGGGCATCTTCGCGGCGAGACAGTGATCTTGCGATTGTGGGGCTCGGCGGGCTTTTTCCTGGAGCCGCGAACGTGGAGGCTTTCTGGGAGAACCTTCGAACGAACCAGCGTCAGATCCGGGAAGTTCCTGAGGCACATTGGGGGGCGGGCGCCTATCGCTGCCCGGAAGGGGAGTCATCGGATCAGGAACAGGTGTCCTACGCATGGCATGCCGGCATGATCACCGACTTCACCTTCGACCATTTTGACTGCCTGAAATTCCATATATCGCCCAAAGCGGCAGAGGTCGCAGACCGCATCCATCTCATGCTTCTGAAGGTCACTGAGGAAGCGCGGGTATCGGCGGGGGCGG
>JABGOW010000329.1:0-9181 GCA_018645275.1 Verrucomicrobiota bacterium | reverse complement strand
GCAACAGCATGGGGGGAGAGGCGACCAAACTCGGTACCATTCGAGTTCACATCCCGGATGTACTGGAGTCCATTCGTCGCACGCCCGCATTTGAGGAGCTTGATGCGGCGAAGGGGGAACGGCTTCTTGAGGAACTGAAAGAGGTCATGTCACGCCGCTCTCCGGGGATTACCGAAGACACGCTGGTCGGCTGCGCCGGGAGCACGCTTGCCGGTCGCATTTCGGGCTATCTGAAAGTGTACGGGGGTAACATGACCGTTGATGCGGCGTGTGCGTCTTCACTCGCCTCTGTTGCTGTTGCCAGCGAGATGCTGCTGTCGGGAAGGTGCTCATGCGCTGTCGTAGGGAGCGTCGATTCCGATCTGAGCATTGATACGTTCATCAATTTTTGCCGACTCAAGGCCCTGTCGAGTAGCCTCTCGCGGCCATTCATGGAGGGTAGCGACGGGTTCACCATGGGCGAGGGGGGCGGCGTTATCATTCTGAAGCGGTTGGACGATGCGCTGCGTCATGGAGACCGGATCTACGCAAGGATTGCGGGATGCGGAATGTCGTCTGACGGTGAAACCGGATCCATGACAATTCCCTCTCCCCTGGGACAGCGGCGGGCACTCCAGCGGGCTTTTGCTTCGAGTGGCTTTCGCCCGGGAACGGTTGGCTACGTGGAAGCGCACGGTACGGGAACACCCATCGGTGACGCGGTTGAACTGGAGGAGCTGGGTGAGGCATTTGCAGAAGCCTCTCCCCACAGCATTCCGGTGGGAACGGTGAAGGCGCATATTGGACACTTGAAGAGCGCGGCCGGCATGGCGTCGATGATCAAGGTTGTTGAGGCTCTGCAGAACCGGACCATACCGCCAGCGTGGATCGAAGGCGATATTCGCGACGAGTTCAACCAGCCGACGTTTCCGTTTGCGTTGGCACCCGAGGCGCGCCCATGGCCGCGAATGGGAACGGTTCCGCGCCGTGCTGCGGTCAGTGCGTTCGGGTTCGGGGGCAGCAACTACCACCTCCATCTGGAGGAATTTGACGAGCGTCAGCGGGAACTCTCGAGCTCTCGTTTGCTCCTATTCTCGGGGGCTAATGAAGACGGGGTGCGGGCTCGCGTCTCAGCTTTCAGCGCAGCGGTTGGCGAGCGCGGTGCCGTGGACGTTGCATCGGTTGAACAGATTGCGCAGCTGGGAGGTCGCGGTGATTGCCGCCTCGCTGTTGTTTGGGATGGCGAGTCGAGTTGGGATGAAGTGGAATCGCGTGTGCAGAATGCACTGCGGGGGCAGAGCGTTGATGGTGTCTGGTTTCAGCGCCGCTGTGAGCGAAAGCCGATCGCCTTCCTGTTTCCGGGGCAAGGCTCTGTCGGTGGCGCATCCTTTCAGCAGTTGCGCGACACGATTCCGGAGTTCGCCGCGCGCATCGCTGACTCGGGGGACTGTCTTGACGTCAGCTTTGATCCCTTGCTTTGGCCAGGGGCACGATCTGAGAGCTCGGGCTCGGACTGGCGTAAGGACACGCGACTGCAGCCCGCAACGACGGCGCTATCGCTTGCGCTTGGACATTTGCTGCAGGCTGTCGGCGTAACCCCTGACGCGGTGGCAGGGCACAGCCTTGGATTCTATGCGGCGCTTGTGACATCGGGAGCACTTCGCGAGCATGATGCCCTGACACTACTTCGGGAGCGGGCTGCATGCTTCGATGCCGCCATGCAGCCTGACACGAGCACAATGCTCGCCCTGCGCACGGATGCCGATACAGCTCGGCGTCTGATTGACGCATGTCCGGTTGTCTGCCATTTGGCCAACGTGAATTCACCCAACCAGACGGGAATTTCACTGAGCACCCAGGATGTCCCCGCTGCCGTGGAGTTCTTCACGAATGCTGGTGTCGAGAGTCAGCGGCTCTCCGTAATCTGTGGTTTTCATTCGCCCTTTGTTCAGGCCGCGGGGGCGCGTTTCGAGAAGCATCTTCAGCAAGCTCGCTTCCGAGATCCGCATTGCGTGCTCTATAGCGAGACTCTGGGGGCACGCGTTCCAGAGCATGCGTTCGATGCTGGTTGCCCCGGCTGGTTTGCAGAGCACATCGTGAAGCCCGTCCGTTTTGTGGAGCTGCTCGAAGCAATGTACGACGATGGCTATCGCTGCTTTATTGAGGTCGGTGCGCGGGGGACCCTGTCGAGATTCGCGCGAGATACGCTGTCTGATGTGAGCGTCGTCAGCTCCCCGCTGGACACGACGCGGGACGATGTCGTCCACCATTGGCATGAGCTGTTGGCGGCGCTCTATGTAGAGCAGGGCGCGCCGATTGACTATGGGGGCTACGTTTCTCTGTTTGCTGCGCACCTTTGGCCTATTGCGACGCGCCCTGGCGCAATGCTGCGCGCGCCGCAGGTCGATTCTGGTGTTCCCAAATCTGTGCAGGATGCCCCTTCTGCTGCAGAAGGACCTGGCTCTGTGTCAGGGGAAGCGGATGACATCTTCAACAGTGTTTGTGAGATTCTGTCCAAGTTCTCGGGGTTTGAGCGATCCATTATCCAGCCCGAGCATGAGGTGCAGGGCACGCTCGGAATCGACTCTCTCAAGACGATTGAGATTGGCATGGAGATAGAGAAGCGTCTGGGTGTACGGCTTGCGGGCACTGCCTTTTCCGGTTCGCTGACCGTTCAGGGACTTGCAGAGGAAATACGCTGTGCCGCAGGTGGTGCACCCTTGGCGCAGGCGGATATCGGTCGCCGGGTTCTAGAGGCGGTTGAGGTGAGTGCAGTGCCTGAGGCTACGGGAGGGAGGGGCATTGCGCTGGTGTCCGCCGACAGGGAGCTTGTTGAATCGTGGAGGGCTCACGGCTACGGCCCAGCCTATCAGATTTCGTTGACAGGGACGTGTGTTGGAGAAGCCCTGCAGGATGCCCTTGCGGGTCGTGTGTCTCGGGGAATCGTCTTCGTTGGCGATTCGTCCGATGTCGAGCGCTCACTGCTGGGTGCACTCACGCTGGCTCAGCAACGGTTTACGGGCGAGGGGCAGGGCGAGGGAGAAGATGCTTGCCGTTTCATCACAGCCTCATTCTCGGAAGCAGGACGCCCCGTGGATGATGCGCTCTGCGCCTTTTCAAAGAGCCTTCAACGTGATTTGGTGCATGTCCGGTGTGGCCACGTCTCGTTCTGCGATACCATTGAGCCTGCTGCTGCCGCTTCGATCCTCTATGCGGAGGCCATTGCGGAGCAGGAGCCCTATGCCTTCGTCAGCTACTGTGATTCGCGCCGCTGGGTCAGCCATTGCGTTGAGGCGTCGGTGAACCCGAAGGCGGGGGACGCTCTGTTGCAGGCTTCAGACGTGGTTCTGGTGACGGGAGGCGGTCGCGGTATTACCGCTCAGCTCATTCTCGCTCTTGCCGCGAGCGTGAAGCCTTTCCTGATTCTAGTGGGCTCGACAGATCTCGATTCCGAATCTTCTCATGCCGATGAGGTGCGGGACACGCTCAAGCGGCTTGCGGACCTGGGGTGCAAGACGGATTACGTTCAATGCGACCTCTCGCGACCGGATACGGTGCGGGAGATGATGCAGAGCATCGCGAAGCGGCACCCGCCCGTTACCGGCGTGATTCACGGGGCGGGACTATTGGCGGACAGCAACATTGCCGAGAAGCGCGCGTCTGATTTTGCTGACGTTGTGGGAGTGAAGTCGGGAAGCGCCCGCTTGATCGAAGCTGCACTTGATCTCTCTGCGCTGCGGTTCTGGGTGTCCATGTCCTCAATCGCGGCATTCCTTGGGAATGCGGGACAGACTGACTATGCTGCTGCAAGCCAGGATCTAGTTGTACAGGCGTACCGCTTGAAGGCGCTCGGGGTTGCGACTGTGAAGGCGGTCTTATGGGGGCCGTGGTCAGGCATGGGCATGGTGGTCGATCAAGATCTGGAAGCACGTTTTGCGGCAGCTGGCGTTCCCCTGATTGGTGTCGAGGAGGGGGTCGCCTTTCTTGCTGAGGAGCTTCGGCATTCAGGGGATTCGGTGGTTGCCTACTCGGGACCGCTATCGGGATTCGCCTTTACCGAGCCTCTCCCGGATGACGCCGTATGGCGGCAGCGAGCAGTGGTAGGCGCGCAGGTTTCCCTTCGCTCGCGCCGTTTTGAGAGCACAGAGGCCTTTCTTGCGGACCATACGATTGACGGTGTGCCCGTGTTGCCGGGAGTGATGGCGCTTGAGTTGAGTGCGCAGGCGCGCCCTTCTGCACCGTATCCGCTATGCTGGCGCGATATTCAGTTGAGGCGTCTTGTGACTTCCAGGGCTGATGGATTGGTGCTTTCTCTGTGTCACGCCCCCGTGGCGCCAAAGACAGTTTCATTCTCTTGCAGTGAGCTTGGTGAAGCGGATGAACCGTCGGCTGTTGGGGAACTGGAGTGGGGGTGCGCCAAGCCGAGTGCCCTTGAGTTAGGTGTGAACGAAGAGGTGCTGAAGACTTTTGAGTTGTCCGCACTGTATGGTTCGGATGGGTTGCTTTTCTCAGGACCGCGCTTTCAGGTCATCGCCGAAGCCGTGCAGGTAGGGGATTCGTGGGCGAGGAGTACGCTCCGGGATTCGCATTCTGCCGCGTCCACTGCCAAGGATCTCCCGTGCCGGACGCCAGCAGCGTTGATTGACGGACTCTTGCAGGTGGCGGCCCTTTACTGCCTGCACCACCTTGAGGCGGCATACCTGCCGACGGCAGTGGATGAGCTCTGGTGTTGCGGGGAGGCCATCACTTGTGCGAGCGCTGAAGTGATCGCGGTTCATCGCGACACCTCTGATGACGGACAACATGTCCGTTTTGACGCCAGTCTTGCGGTAGACGGGGAACCCGTCGTCGTGAGGGGACTCACCATGTCTCGTGTCGGGTGAGAGGGTGGTCGGCGTGAGAACGGCTCGGGCCGTTGTCTCTCAACGACGCGGCAACACGACCAGCTTTCCTACGGCAATTTGGTCGCCAGAGAATGAGCGCGTCGTACCGTCCACGCGCTGGTCGGTGACCCGAAGCCGTTGCTGACCATCCCAAATGCCCACAAGGATGGCATAGGTGTCTGGCGCGCTTGTCCTGGGAATGGGAATATCCAGTTCATAGGAGATGTCGGAGCCAATTGCCCACTGCGAGGGCTGGCAGGCTACGTCGCCAAAGCGGTGGTCCGCTTGAAAGAAGTGCCCGCCATAGCGCTCCTGTCTGAAGTGTAGGAAGACCTTCCAGTCTGTGCTCACCGGTTTCAATGCCCGCCACGTGAAGCGCATGGTCACCGTGTCACCGCCATGAAGCGATGGCGTGACGAGTTCTGTCGTTAGCAGTTGGACGGCTTCGGCAAAGCGAGCGGCTACCATGCTGTGGGTGCTCATGTTCAGTGGCGCCGGTGATTGCTTTGCTCGCCGCGCTGTCTCGGTTTGCAGAACGAGGGCTTCTTCCGTGAACTGCGGGGGAGGAGAATAGCGCGAGAGGGTGGCTTCGGCAGCGATGAAGTCGTGGGCGTCCATGTGCAGTTGCCAGAGCATGCGGACCGCGTCCCACGCGCTCTCATGGCCTTCCAGACCGTGCGTTAGGCAGAGCATGGCAAAGGCAGGGGCTTCATTGAAGTAGGCTGCACGTCCCCAGTCAAGGATCAGGTCGCGTGGCAGCGCACACTCAAAGAGCTGATCCCCTAGAATGCGCCATAGCTTCAGGAATGCCGGATGATGTTGCTCGGAAACTGCGATGTCTATGATGGGTCGTGCTTCTTCGGAACGGATGCTGTCGCTTGCAAGATGCATGAAAGCGTTTAATGCCTGCTGTGCGTTGGCTTCGGTTAGGCCGTTGTGCATCAACCAGAGCCAGGCCTTCTCATCGTAGGCAAGATCCGTCACGGCGAGCAGTTTCGAACGTTGGCGTTCTGTGTTGGCGGTGCTTTCTGCCAGAGCGGCCTGTCGGCGTAGGGTGGCCGCAAGTGCAGAGTCGATCTTGAGCTGTACGGCGAGCTGCTCGCAGTCCTGCTCTCGCTTGAGTGCGCGATGCACCAAGCCGCGCGCTGCGTGATGTCGAGCTAGCTTGTCCGCCATCAGCAACTTGAAGACCGGTTGCAGAGCGGCGAGGGTAATTAGAACGAATAGAGCGCTGCATAACAGTCGCGAGGAGCGGGATAGGGGTGCTTGTAGGCCTCGACCCGAGAACCATGCGAGGATACCGCCCGCGAGCAGCGCCACCAGGCGTAGTCGTGTACCCATGGACGGTGAATTTGGGCCGAGGGTCGATATGAGCAGAATGGCCGCTACAGCCGCGGCGGCAGCAGCAACACCGACGTCCATGCGTTGTGGCTGCCGACGGGAAGCAACCAATCCGTGCAGGGCCGAGGGGGCAACAAGGAGTGCTCCTGTAGCAAGCGCAACCACCGAGAGCAAGCTGTTGCGCCCGTCGCAGCCGACAGCAAGGAGGCAGCTTGCCATCCAGAAGATGGCGTACGAGATAGCGATGCGGAAGTAGCTGGAGCGGGAACTACGCGCGGATAGAAACAGAATTGGGAGCAGCACAACGGAGGGAATCGCCTCTCGCAGCGACAAGCGGGACGCAACAAGGAGGCAACTCAGTCCGACGGCGATCCATCCTGCCATGTAGCAGTAGTCAGTGCGTCGGTTCATGATCAGATTGTCACCGGTGGCGCGTGGTCTTCATCCACTCCAGAATGCACGCGGGATCAAGCGAGTAGATGTGATTGTACTCCGTGAAGCAGGCTGAAGAACAGCCCTGACACGGAATGGGTGGAATCGAATCGAAAGCCTTCTTGA
This sequence comes from Verrucomicrobiota bacterium, assembly GCA_018645275.1. GTDB lineage: Bacteria > Verrucomicrobiota > Kiritimatiellia > UBA8416 > UBA8416 > JABGOW01. The sequence goes on along the minus strand of JABGOW010000329.1, from coordinate 2,420 downwards.
ACCCAACTTCCAGGGCATTTGCAGCCTCACTCTTGCCAACCATGAGGCTACAGGCATAGACGGCACCGTCGGCATCGACATTGCAGTACATGGCGCCCGCTTTGCAGCTAACCCCACGGTGCTTCTCTACCTGTGTTGGCTTCTGGAAATCCGGCCAGCTGCGCAGGTAGTTGAGATAGCGCATGGACGAGGCGATCGGGGCGCCCTGCTTTTTGCGTGAAATCAGCTGGTCAATCGCGGTTCGGTAAGCCTCGTTCACGGGCATCATGTCATCATGATTCGTGCCCATGACGTCGTTGTGATGAAGGATTTGGAATGCGCAGTGAATCCCGTGGGCTTCTGCTTCCTCAATGACGGTGTCGATGGTTTGCAGGTTATTCTTGGTCAGCACAGTGAGTGTCCATACGGCAAGGCCTTCTGTGCCAGCGGCAATGGGAATGGCATCCTTGACTCGATCGTAGGTTCCGACACCGCGATTGGCCTCATGGGTTTCGCGGGTACCATCCAGCGCGAACGTCACATGGTCCAGAGCCTCCAATTCGGCATGGCGTTCGCGCCATGCGAGCCCGTTTGAGTCCATGGTGACGTACATGCCTCGACGTTTGGCATGTCGCACGATCTCGCCGATTCCGTCCACTACGAGAGGTTCCCCTCCCCAGATTCCGAGACGAATTGTCCCGGCGTCCGCCATTTCGTCAATGAGCTGGAGCATTTTAGGAAGCGGAATGTCGTCTCCCGGCCGCGATGGAATCTGGCAGTAGTGGCAGTTGGCATTGCAGCGATTGGTGACCGCCAGCATGACATTCACGGGGCATTTCTTTCCCGTGAGATTGTGCGCCAGTGTCTGCAGTCCCATTCTCGCCAGATTGTATAGCTGCATTCCCTCTCTCCCGTTGACCAAAGGCCAGCGCAGCGCTTGCGACTGGGCCGGCGGCTTCCACATGATGCATGGTCAGGGGATACACCATTTCGTGTTCGCATGCAAGGCTGTGGGCTAGGTGCACACCGCATTCCATGACAGATTCTTCTCCTCCGATTAGCTCTACGTTGTCAATCACTGATGACGAAACACCCAAGGCCGGCATGCCGGATTCCTGTGTACAGACAACACCTCTATTCTCAATGACCAACGACGAAATACCCAAATTCCCAAAGAAATCCGAATGACGAAACCCGAACCTTCGCCGTTCTATCGGCACATGTGGGAACGGGAATGCTTGCAAGAGGCTCTGCGGCAGAAGCTTGAACAGTCATTGGTCGGGACGTACGGCTTTCGCTATTCTGGCTTCGTGCTTCTTTTGAGCTTGGGTATTTCGTCATTCGTCATTATTCGCAGTGACTTCCTTGGGTATGCCAGAATGTCTTGTAAAGACTGGCTCGACGGGGTAGCTTCGCGGGGTATCACGTGAAGGGTGGATCTCGGGTTCCGCAGGGAGTTTACGGTATGGCATATGAAGTTCTAGCGCGCAAATGGCGTCCGCAGCAGTTCGATGATGTTGTGGGGCAAGATCATGTTACGCAGACACTTAAGAATGCAATAAGCAGCAATCGCATTCATCATGCCTATTTGTTTGTTGGGCCACGCGGTATTGGAAAGACCTCTGTTGCTCGCATTTTCGCGAAAGCGCTCAACTGCCTGGATGGGGGTCCCACCGCGACGCCGTGTGACAAATGTGGTAGCTGTCTCGAGATCATGAAAGGCACGAGCCTTGATGTCCTGGAGATTGATGGTGCATCAAACAACGGCGTTGATCAGGTTCGTGAGCTACGGGAGACCGTTAAGTTCGCGCCGACACGGTCCAAATTCAAGCTCTACATTATCGACGAAGTCCACATGCTCAGCACGGCCGCTTTCAATGCGCTGCTGAAAACACTTGAGGAACCTCCTCCGCATGTGAAGTTCATGTTTGCCACAACAGAACCCGAGAAGGTTCTCGCGACGATCGTTTCGCGTTGTCAGCGGTTCGATCTGCGCCGTATTTCCGTTCCGAAAATTGTTGAGCGGCTTGAGCTCATTGCCGAGGCGGATGGCATTAGTGCGGATTCTGATGCGCTGTTGGCGATTGCCCGAGGGGCAGAGGGGGGGCTGAGAGATGCGGAGTCCGCCTTTGACCAGCTCATCTCCTTCAAGGGTAAGGAGATTGCTGAGGACGATGTCCTCTCGGTGTTCGGTCTGGTTTCGCGCAGCACCTTGGAGCAGCTTGCAGAGCATGTGTTGACTGGCGACATCAAGGGGCTCATTGGAATCGTTGGGGAGCTTGATGCTTCCGGCAAAGATCTACGGCGACTTGTAATTGAAATTATGGCGCATTTCCGGAATCTCCTTATCTGCCTCAATGTGGATGATCCGAGTGAGAATCTGGATTTGACGTCTGAACAGATTGCCACGCTGTCGGCACAGGCGAAGCTCACCAACACGG
>JABGOW010000444.1 GCA_018645275.1 Verrucomicrobiota bacterium | reverse complement strand
CAACTCCTGCTTACTCTACCTTAAATTCGTCTTCACGCCACACCAATTGTGGCCATTTGTTTGCTACATGTTTGCTACAAAAAAAGCATGTTGCATGTGCCTGCACACGACTGCAAGCGCTGCTTGCCACTTCTGCAACCAATTCTCTAACAGCTACTTGCGTCTACTAGCATTTTCTCGCAAGCACCCCGACTGGATTAGGAATCTGTCGCTCTGTCCAGATGAGCTACCGGGGTGTGAACGGGTTGGAGCACTATACCGCTTTCGTTCCAGTTTTCCAGTTGAATCTATGACAATCGCGAGCAACAAGTGGACCTCCATGAGATTGCCTGCTAGAGTCGTTGAGCGTGGATGCCGAAGCATGGTATCCGGATGGCCTGCTATGCGAAAGGGAAGCAAATGACGCCCCACAAGGCTCTGCTCGTTCCTGTAAAGCGAATCACGCTGCACAACGGTCGATTTGTCTGGCCACAGAACGTGGTGTTGGCAAGTCCGAGCAGTGCAGATCTCCTTCCACTAGGACAGCTTCAGTCCCATCTCAAGCGTCAGATTGGGGTGCGGGCACGGATTGAGCGAAACGCCTACGGTTCCTACACGCTGCGCGTTCGGCGTGATAGCGCTATCAAGCACGCGCAGGGGTATCGGATTGCGATTAGCCCTGTAGACATCACGGTCTTTGCAGGCTCAGATGCTGGAGCCTACTATGGGCTACAGACGTTGTGTGAGTTGGTGCGCGTTCACGGCCGGTCGTTGCCAACGTGTGAAATTGTAGACGAACCGGATTTTCGGCGGCGAGCCGTCTATCTGGATTGCTCGCGCGGCAAGGTCCCAACCGTGACCACCGTCAAGAGCCTGGTTGAACAACTCTCCCGCTGGAAGCTCAACGAGCTTCAGCTCTATGTCGAGAACGTATTCACCTTCAATCAACACCCCAGCATTGGCAAGGGCTTCAGCCCCTTCTCCCCGCAGGACCTCTTGGAAATTCAGGATCACTGTCGACTGCACCATGTTCAGTTCGTCCCCTCACTGGCGAGCTTCGGTCACTTGGAGCGTGTGCTTGCGCTTCCTGCTTACCAGCATTTGGGGGAGCTCGGAGGCCACTACGGACTCCCGGGAGGCACGACGTTGTGCCCGGGAGATTCGGGGTCGATAAAGCTGATGAGCGAGTTCTTCGACGAGTACCTCCCTCTGTTTGAAACCGTGGAGTTCAATGCCTGTTGCGATGAAACATGGGAGCTCGGAAAGGGACGCAGCAAGCGTCGGGCCGATCGCATTGGGACCGGCCGCGTCTATCTTGACTTCATTCTGAAACTGCACACGCTCTGCCAGAAACACGGCAAGCGCATGAATATCTGGTCCGATATCGTGTTGGGGCATCCCGAGCTGATTCCGGAAGTGCCCAAGGACATTGTCATGCTCAATTGGGATTACTCACCCAAGGGATACCGCATTTCTCGGTCGAAGGAGTTTGTTGAAGCCGGTCTGGCCTTCGTGGCCTGCCCCGGCACGAGCGATTGGCAGAGCCATGGGACACGACTACAGAATGCGATCGACAACGTTTCCGTTTTCGCTGCCGAGGCACGGAAGTGCGGGGCTGAGGGGATGCTGAACACCGAATGGGGGGATGCGGGGCACCGCAATCCGCTCGGCGTGAGTATGCACGGGTACGCGCACGGTGCTGCCCATGCGTGGAATGGGAGCGCTGTGTATGACTCAACGTTCACCCGAACGTTTGCCTACCACTTCTTCGGGCAGGATAGCGTGCAGTTGGCCTCTGCCATCACGACGCTGGGATCCACCGAAGATCGGGTGGGTGGCACGATTCCATATCATGGGCTCGTTAGTTCGCTGGTTGAGGACAAGCACCTGTTTAGGGGAATACCCGCGATCAGTCCGGTTTGGCGTCCGCCTGCTCACCGTCGTGACTACATCGGAGAGGCGAACCTGAAGGGGTGTCGTGACACGATATCGAAGCTGCAGAAGATCAGCTGGGAAGCATTCGATGTGGGCACCGATTGCTTCGTGCGAGAATCCCTTAGGGATCTCGTACTGGCCGCCTCAATGGACGCGCTTGCCTGCAAACGGATTGTCGTGGGCCGCCGGCTGCGACAGGGGAAGTCGGTTGCATCTACTGAGTTCAAAACGCTGACGTCTGACACACGAAAGCTCACCAGAGAGTTTGAGGCGAATTGGCTGAGGCGCAATCGACCTTCCCGTCTGCGGGACAATCTCAAGCTGTTTGAGAACGCCGAGAGAGAGTCTCGCTCATTTCAGACGTAGCGACGACCTTTGCCGGAGACGGGGTTGAGGCCTTCCGGTTTTGCATTGCGAGGAGAGATGGCTTTCTATAATGTTCGCTATCTAGACAGTTGAGATTGCAAACATAGGATACGGAGGAAGTGGGATGGGCATTATTGATATTGTTGTGTTTTGCGCTTTTGTGGCTGCGGTGCTGTTCGTGGGTCTTTACAAATCAAAAGGCGAGGAAACGCACAGTGATCACGGTGCCGCTGATTACTTCCTGGCAGGGCGCGGCTTAACCTGGTGGCTCATTGGCTTTTCCCTGATAGCAGCTAATATTTCTGCCGAGCAATTCGTCGGCATGTCGGGGCAGGGGGCTGGACTCTATGGGCTTTCTGTATCGAGCTGGGAGTGGATCGCTGCCATTACGCTTGTCGTGGTTGCGTTTGCGCTGCTGCCCTATTTTCTCCGCTCCGGTATCACGACGATACCCGAGTTTCTTGAGGTGCGCTATAATCACTGGGCCCGTCTGTTGATGACGCTTTCCATGATGCTCATTCTGGTCGGCGTCAGCCTGATCGGCGTAATTTACGCAGGGGCGCTCACGCTGAAAGAGCTGATGATCTCCTACGACGTTAACCTGTCGTTGGCAGGATGCTGCTGGGCGCTGGGAGCTATGGCGGCCATTTACGTGGCCGTGGGCGGACTGAAAGCCTGTGCCTGGGCCGACCTACTGCAGGGATCGGCGTTGATTGTCGGCGGCGGCGTCATCACCTACTTTGCATTTGATGCACTGGGAGGAACTCCCGTCAATGAGTTGGTTTCCTCAACTGGAGCCGTCGCAACCGTGGCTCAAGATGCCGGGGTTTTCGAGAAGTTCAACACGCTGAATGAGACGGCAATGCACATGGGTAGCAACCCCACCATGCCGTGGGGAATTCTCCTGCTCGGCATCTGGATTCCGAACTTCTACTACTGGGGGCTTAACCAGTACATCACCCAGCGTATTCTCGGTTCCGCTTCCCTGGCTGAAGGTCAGAAAGGCCTGGTGCTTGCTGGCGCTCTCAAATTGATCATTCCTTTCGTAATCGTCATCCCCGGGATCATTGCCTTCAACCTCTACTCGAAAGACATGGAGACGAATGCAGGCGACCATCTCGCAGCTTACGAGCAGGCAGTTGGCAACCCGGAATCCGTTCAGGTCTTTGAGATGGATGCCAAATGGGCAACGGCGAACCCAGTGAAAGCGGCGGAGATTGAAGCCTACAACACGGCTGTTACTGCCCGTGCCGGAGGTGACGTCGAGTCCGTACAGCTCAAATCCTACAAATATGACTCCGCCCTAGGCCTGCTGATCACAAAGCTCATTCCTCAAAACAAGGGTATTCTCGGTTTCGTGATCGCCGCACTTCTGGGTGCGATCGTTTCCTCGTTGGCCGCGGTGCTGAATGCCGCATCGACACTGCTGACTATGGATGTGTACCAGCGTTACATCAACCCCAAGGCCCCGCAGTTCCGTTTGGTCACAATGGGGCGTATCTTCATCGGCATCTTTGTGGTTGTCGGTTGCGTGGTGGCGCCAATGCTGGCAAACAACGCGAGCGTATTTGAGTTCATCCAGAAATTCCAGGGCTATGTCTCCACGGGCATTCTGGCAGTGTTTGTTTACGGTCTCTTCATTCGCAACTCAGCCCGCTGGATCGGTGTAGTCGGTTTAATCGCCAACCCGATATTCTACCACATCCTGGTCACAGAAGTGTTCTTCCCCGAAACGCATTTCCTCTACAGCATGTCATACTCGCTGCTTGCGGTGTTGGGCGTTATGGTCCTTCTTGGACTAATCTTCCGTGGCGAGAAGGTGGAGTTCAAGACGAACACAACGATGGACCTGACCAGCTCCAAGGGCGCG
>JABGOW010000443.1 GCA_018645275.1 Verrucomicrobiota bacterium | reverse complement strand
ATACATCGCCCTCACCTTTGATGCCTGTCAGAGTCCCGATGACCAACTCGCGGACCAACCCGCGGACTATGACGCAGCCATCATAGACGCCTTAACCTCAACAAAAAACACCGGCCACCAGAACTTCGGAAGCTACGAAGTACCCCCGTTATGAGCCGTGCCGACAAGGTGATTGCCAACAAGGAAATCCATGGTATTGCTTGCTGCGCGCGCAAACCATGATCTCAATCCTCGGCTACAAAACAGAAAGCGATTGGAGCGTAATGAATCGACGTCATGTTTTAGCGGCAATGGGATCAACATTGTGCCTGTTCTCCATCGGAGTATCCTCTGCGGCGAACCCGCGGAACTCTGGTAAACCCAACATAATTCTTGTTATGGCTGACGACCAGGGCTGGGGAGATACTGGTTATAATGGTCATCCGTTTGTGCAGACGCCGGCACTTGACGCCATGGCGAAGGCCGGATTCGTGTTTGACCGGTTCTATGCCGGGGCGCCAGTGTGTTCGCCGACCCGCGCCAGCGTGATGACCGGGCGCAGCCCGATACGAACAAAGGTTACCAATCATGGCCGATACATGCGACCACATGAGCAGACCATTGGCGAAGCACTGAGAGCGGCCGGGTACGTTACCGGTATTTTCGGGAAAGTCCATCTGGGCTCGGGACAACCCGACTCGCCGTGCAATCCGAGCGGCATGGGATTCGATGAATGGGTTATCGGGCTGAACTATTTTGATAACGATCCCTACTTGAGCCGCAAGGGAAAGGTTGAGCATCGTAAGGGTAAGGGCTCAGTGATTCTGATGGACGAGGCGATCGCGTTCCTTGAGAAACACAAGGATGGTGATCGTCCGCTGTTCGCGGTCATCTGGTTCCCATCCCCGCACGGCCCGCACCAGGAAGTGCCGGCAGGTCCCAGCCTATATGGGGGCAAACCGTATGCTGGATACTTCCGCGAAATTACGTTGCTTGACCAGCAGGTCGGGCGCCTGCGTAGTGCGATCAATAACATGCGCATCGCGCATAATACAATCCTCTGGTACTGCAGTGACAACGGCGGGCTAGTCAAGGAGACTTCCGGTGGCAGGGAGTGGAAGGGCAGCATCTACGAAGGAGGCCTGCGCGTGCCGGGGATCATCGAATGGCCCGCACGCAAGCTCAAGGGTCGAACCGCGGTACCGGTGTCAACCTGTGATATGTATCCGACCCTCCTGGCCATGGCCGGGGTGAAATCGGATACCACGCATCCGCTCGATGGAATTGATGTGAGCGGCATCATTGCGGGATCGGCTGCAAAACGCAGTAAGCCGATAGGGTTCTGGCACAACTTCCAAGGCGGACAAGGAACCTGGAGCGACCGGACCCAGAAAGCGATCATGGAAAAGCAGCATGCTGGCGCACCATTGCCACATGACCCGCCACGGATGCGCAAGGATGTCGATGAATTCCCGCAGTTCCCGGAACACACCGCAAATGGGCATGCCGCATGGAACGATTGGCCGTGGAAGCTGCATCGTATCAACGGCAAAAGATTTGAACTGTACAACCTGACAGATGATCCGATGGAGAAAACCGATCTTTCCAAAGATCCCCAACACACACAACGGCTTGAACGGATGAAGAAGGAGCTGGATGCATGGATGCGTTCCGTTGTCCGAAGCCTGAATGGAAAAGACTATAAGCAGAGAATAGCCGAAGGCGCTGAAGGCGACACGGCAACCCGCGCGCCTTAGCTTGGACGTTGGGCCAGGAGGAAGGGATAGGTATGAACAGACGTGAGTTCTTAAGAGCCACAGTGGCAGGTGGGATCACTCTTGCTTCGGCGCTGCCAGTTTCTGCGGCGACAGAGAGACCGGCGAAACAACCCAATATCGTTCTGATTATGGCGGATGATCTTGGTTTCGAAACCATCGGATGCTATGGAGCCAAGGACTACAAGACTCCGCACATCGACGCACTGGCGGCCAAAGGCGTCCGCTTCAACCACTGCTATTCCCAGCCCCTCTGTACCCCGTCGCGCGTCCAGATTATGACTGGACGGTACAACCACAGGAATTACGAAGGCTTCGGCTACCTCAATCCCAAAGAAGTTACTTTTGGAAACGTCTTGAAGAAAGCCGGCTATCAGACGTGTATCGCTGGCAAATGGCAGCTATGTGGCGACGCCAGTACCGTTACGGCCTTTGGTTTCGACGAGCATTGCCTTTGGAACATGCACTCTTATAGAGGGGGCACGCCAAACGCAAAGGAGCCAAAAGAGTGGTTTAGCCGCTATGATGCTCCCACTCTATATAGAAATGGCAAATGGACTAAGCATCCCAAAGGGGTCTATGGCCCACAAGTGTGCACCGATTTCATAACTTCTTTCATAGAGCAGAAGAAAGACCAGCCGTTCTTTGTGTATTACCCGATGATTATCACGCATGCTCCATTTGTCCCGACACCTGACAGTGTCGATAAGCACTGCAAAGGCAAGAAGCGGAACTTCGTCGACATGGTGGAGTACATGGATTTACTGGTGGGACAGATTGTACAGCAACTGAAAGAGCAGGGCGTTCTAGATAATACACTTATTTTCTTCACAGGTGACAACGGTACACACAACGCCATCTCGTCAAAAACAGTAAAGGGCAGCATCAGAGGTGGCAAAATGAAGATGACAAATGCCGGCACTCGCGTCCCGCTGGTCGCAACCTGGCCCGGAAAGTCTCCCGCTGGCAAAGTCTTCGAAGACCTCGTCGACTTCTCGGATTTCCTGCCAACCATCTGTGATGTCGCAGGCGTACAAGTTCCAACCGATCGAATCATCGATGGTCGCTCCTTCCTTCCGCAGATCCTCGGGAGAAAGGGCACGCCCCGTGAATGGGTGTTCTGTCATTACTGGGGGCCTGGCCGTGAGAAAAAGCAAACACGCGAATTCGTCAGAAACCAGCGCTGGAAACTCTACGACAATGGAAAAATGTACGATATTAAGAATGACGTTCTCGAGCAGTCCCCCTTGCAAGAGACAGCACCGGAAGTGGTTGCTGCGCGAAAGCGTTTACAGGCAGCTCTAGACACGATTAAGAAAAGACAATAGAAGCCCAACATTCAACATCGAATGGGGGAAATAATGCATAGTCACAAAAGGAAGTAGAATGAGAACAATACTCACTATAATTATGTTTAGTGTAGCTTGTATAGCTGCGGGAGACACTGTGTTTGAAACACAGTCGCTATCAATGTCGTTGAAGAATGGCCGCATAACTCATATGCGAGCTGCATCTTCCGGCACTGACTATATTGCGAAGGGCCAACCGGCTCCACTGTTGCAGGTAAGCGTGTCCGGGAAGCTATATTCCCCGGACGGGATGTCGAGGGAAGAGACAGCGTCCCGTCTTACACTCCAATACGGTGCGGTTGGTGTGAAGACAGTACTTGCCGTCAAGGTCCGTGATACCCACATTGCGTTTGAAGTCGTTGCGGTTGAACCGAAGGAGAAGGTAGAGCTTGTTCTGTGGGGCCCATACCCCACCACCATCAACCGGACAATCGGTGAAATGGTGGGTGTAGTGCGTGATCAGGAATTCGGTATAGGGATACAGGTCTTGAACCCGAAGACCATGGGTGGATATCCAACGCACCCGAATGACCCCCTGCCGATACGTAAGAATGTAGAGGATGAGAACTACTATGATGATATTGCAGGCCCCGTTTTCATCCCGGGAAGAAGACAGAGGTTCTGGAATAATACCGCCGACCGCACCGACTTCGGCTCTGTTCTGCAGGCCTACTGCCGTGATCGGTCGCGGGAACTGGAGACCTCCTGGGGCGGCTACAATCCCTATACGACCCCAGCCATAAATGATGGCGGTACTGTGGGCAGTGCCATAGCGCTTTTCGGCTGCCCGACGCCCGAGATCCTCTCAGCCCTCGAGGCCATCGAGTTGGCCGAGGACCTGCCGCACGTGACAACCGCAGATGGGCAATGGACAAAGGCGATCAAGGCAGGGCCGTCAGCTCTGCTTATTGATTTCACGGAAGCCAATTTCGAAGAGGCACTTGCACTAACCAAAAGAGCAGGGGTTGACATCCTTTACAGCAGGTTCGTTTTTCAGACATGGGGATCGTTTAAGCTGAGGCCGGATAAATTTCCCAATGGTCGGGAGG
>JABGOW010000442.1 GCA_018645275.1 Verrucomicrobiota bacterium | reverse complement strand
AGGCGTCGTAGTCGCAGCTCAGCACGAGAGCTGATTTGCCGTCCCCTTGCGGTGCACGCAGGATGCCGAGCAGCGTGGTGTGGCGGGTGTTGGCGTACTCGGTACGGACATGCAGCGTGACTGATTGACCCACGTGATTGAAAATGCCCGGTGTGGCCGCGAGACGTACGTAGTTGACCGGCAGCGTCGATACCATACACGCTTCACCACCCGCGATACGCTCCCATGCCATTTGGTCCAGTCCGTCAGGGTGGGCCACGACCAGCGCCTTGAGTCCCAGCTTGGCATAGCGCGTCCAGAGGAAGCCAAGCTGCTTGGGCACGCGGTCGTCGCGTGCGTCGATGAGCCCGATGCAATCCGCAAAGCTCTTGCGGCTTTCGAGCGCCACGTCGTCAATCACCACTAACGTCCCCGATATCCCGTCCGCCGGCGTATTCATCGGCTGCAGGTTGTTCGGCATGAACGGATAGATCTCCACGTCCGGCAGCGGCTGCCCGTCCGCCGAGAGAATATCGCGCCGAAGGGTGCGCGGCACCGCGCAGTAGTTCTCCTGCTCGACAACCTCGAGTCCGGCTGCGGTGTAACGCTCCCGGATGAGCTGCTCCAGCTTGTAGACCCCCGGCTGTCCCATGAAGCGCGATCCAAATTCCAGGATCTGCTCCATCTCTTGCTGCACATTGGTATGGCTCACCGCCGCTAACATCGCCGAGGAGTCGTATCCCGACGCCGGTTTCGCAGCCTTCTCCACGAGCTCTGGTGGGAACATACGATGGAAGAAGAGAGCGGTGCCTGCGGCGAGGCATAGCACCAAGAGTGCTACTGTCAGTTTGAGTGGCAGTGCTGCTCCAGTAGTTTTTTTAGACTTCAAGCTCATGTTTGGATTACTCGGTCGGAGCCCCGGAGTTTTCAATCTTCAATATTAAATATTCAATTCTCAGAGCGCCCATAGACTCCACCAGACACTCTTCGTTCCCGGAACAAAGAACTTAAGATACGAAACCGTTACCGCGTAGATCAGGTAGGCCGTCATACCGCCCAGGAATATGCCGGTGGCAAAGGGGAGTAGCTTGTTGCGTACCGTGGCCGCCCCGCCCAGTTTCAGGACGGTCATTCGGATGAGCCAGGCGAGCAGTAGGCTTCCCCAGGCTTCCTGGATCATCCAGGTGCCCCCTACAATGAAGCCGATCGGATGGAACCAGAATCCGGCAAAGAACTGTCGCAGCACCGTCACCACCGCCACCGTTCCCGCCCCGTAAGCGGCGGCCCATGTCTGCGGCTTGATCCCGCCCCCCCGTTTAGCCGAGGTGGCATCCTCCTCTGCTTCCTCTGGGATCGCCTCCTGGTCCGCATCCTTGATAAAGCTGCCGTAGGTCCGGAACCAGTGCGTTTTGTTCCCCGACCCCGAGCGCCCCATACCCCCGATTTCGGCCCCCGTCGTGTAGGAGTTGGAGAGGGTATACCACCCACCTACGACGCAGGCACCCAGGACACCCAACACGATGACCGTGACCATATGCCGCGGCACCACCCGGGCCCGCCGGCCAAGTTCGATCATCTCGAATTGGATTCCAGGCAGGAGTAGGAATGGCCGGATCACAAACATCTCGGTCGCCATCGCAATAAAGATAAATCCGCCGGGCACGAAAAGCGGTGCACCACCCAACAATGGTGCCACGGCCATAATCCCCCATGGAAAATAGGTGCTGAATGGTACCCCGCATTCTGCCCTCAGTTTTGCGGCGACAAAGGAAACGAGAAGCATGATCGTGTAGAAAATGAGCATGCCCGCCATGCCGATTCCGGCCCAGTGCGCCCATGCCGCCACGCCTGCGTAGCAAAGCACCAGACCGACCAGGCAGGTCCGATAGCTCATAGCCTCCTCTTCCTCGCCCTCGCGCCGACCGCCCTGGATGGCGCGCTTGATCACGTGCCAGAGATACTTGCGGGTGAAGAATATCACGAGCAATGCGTACATGATGTATGAGCCGTTCATCTGCTCATGGTTGAAGGGATAGCCCGCTGTCGATGTGAGACCATAGCTATAGCCGAACCAGTATTGGGCACGGTAGAGGAAGAAGCCCAACACCAGCGTCATGAGAACGTTGAGTTCCATGAACAGGCCGAGTGCCAGGAAGACTGAGCAGACCTTGAAATTGACGTTCACCCACATCTCGCCCCAGCTGGGATCGCTGAAATAGGGGCTGAGCGGCACATTGATGCCCAGGTTTGGCACACTCGAGTTGTAGGCCGCCCAAATCTTCATGAGGCACCAAAACAGGGCGATGCCGAAGCCAACCCACAACAGTCGGTTCTTCCAAATCGAGGGCAACCTGCCTGTGCCAAGGTCGGCCTCGTCACCGGCTTCCAGGCCGAGCAAGCGGATCGGGATCTGTGCCACGGGCATTGGGTAACGCTCGTTCTCGATCCACTGCTTGCGCATGACAACCGCCACGGCAAACGTTCCCCCCAGCAGCAGCACGATGTACCCCAACCAGAAAATCGCGGGGTTCAGCCACTCTCTGAACGGGATACAGCCGGAAATGATCAACTTGACCCCCGCCAAGCTGAGCATGGAGTCGGGCCGAACTAGGACACGTCCGCGCAGCTTGGCTGGCAGTGCATCGTATTCCACCTGCGTTACCACCTTGCGACCGTCATCCATCTCGGTGACTGCCGACACGTTCAGCAGGGATAGGTCAGCAAACGCCACGCTGCCGCGTCCTACCAGTCCCAGTTCTATAGAAGCGGCCTGCTCTATGGAGGAGGCAAACTCAACGCCATAGCGGCCTTTGCGGATAAACCCGTCCGGGTGCAGGTACCCGGGCTGCGCCTCTTCTCGTGACGAAAATACCTCCGTTGCAAAAGTCGCGGCCTCGTCATAGTAAATGCGGCAGTAGTAATAGGACTCCGATTCCAGATTCTCAGCCCGGGCGAGCACGGTGAGTAGATAGGGCTCGTTCAGGAAGAGGTGCAGCGCGTCCTCTTTGAACAGCGGTATCGCAATGCGCAGCGTCGACACGTCGTCCGGTCCTTCGTTGCTCAGCAGGGGAACGGAGACACGTTCGCCGGGATTGACTTCGTACTCCTGCCACGCCAGTCGGCCGTCCGCGGCAAGCTCGCTCCCCGTTTGATCCGCGTCCAGTGCTCCTGCCGCAATATTCTTCCCGTGCGGCCACATTTTCTCACTGTAGCCATCCAACTTCTGCATGTCGGAAGTCCGGGGAATCGTCACCATCCCGCCCACGGCATAGCTCCAGAACCCCTCCGTCATGATCGGCGGCGCCATCAGGAGGGCCGCCAGAATGCAGACCATCTCAGCGCGGGTGTAGAGACTCTTCCGGGTCAGATGGAACACGAGGCCCGATATCAAAATGAGCGGTACGATAAACATGACCGGGCGCAGGGGCAGGGAGAAGAGCCCGCCGATCAGGAAAGAGGCGCCCGCGTGGACATTACCTACTTGGATCATGAAACCGATCGTGATCAGGCCGAGAAGGATGGTCGACAGCGACAGGGGTGTCACGCCGGGAAGAAACCTTTTTGATTCAGACTGCTTCATTAATAACCTGTTTAATCGCCCTTGCTACAACCGGCCGGAGTGTCATCTCGCCTAGACTATGCCAATAGGGCCCTCTCGCCAACCAGAATCCCGCATCATTCTATATCTTTGGTGCATCACTTTGGTTATGGCCTCGCTCATCTCAGAAACTATAGGGGATGTGATCGTTTTGGAGAATGTACATATGTCCCCATATGATAGATCAATGACCGCCTCGATGCTGCTAGGCAAGTAGTTGTATCAATATATGGGGGGAAATCAATGAAGTTCTCGTCTAGAGGTTACGGTTTGACTGCCACGACATCGTTAACACCTTTTAGTGCCAGGACATCGCTTACTGCAAGCGACTGTGACCGGCAGTAAGCAGAGATCGAGGCTTGCCCGCCGGAGGAGGGAAGCGGGTCGGTTAAGTGTATCCGAGTAAGTGTTGGGGTTAAGAGTGCGAGTAAGAGTACGGTTAAGTGTTTGGGAATCTGTTTCTTACACTTACTCGACCCACTTCGTCGCCACCCTGAGCCTGCCCGGAAAAAGTAGACAGTCCTCACCCTTAACCGGATACCCTTAAACGACCCGCTTAACCGGTCATGGCAGGAGCAA
>JABGOW010000439.1 GCA_018645275.1 Verrucomicrobiota bacterium | reverse complement strand
ATTGAACATTATGAATCCAAGAGACAATTTGGTTTCCCTCTATCGCCGCGACGGCTACGACTTCATGCCGATACGGTTCAGCGGGTGTCCGATCGTTCGACAGAAGATAGCGGATGCAATCGGAGAAGGCGTGACCCTTGCGCGGCACTACGATTACGAAAAGGGATTCGCCAGAGTCGCTTCTCCTTCACCGACTCTCATCGAAAGAGAAGAGCCAGTCGACTGGCGCTCGTTCTTCAACAAGGATCTCCACGAGAAGACCAGTTTTGGCGCTTACGGAGTGGCTCACGAGCCTGGCTCCGAGAGTACAGCTCACATGACGCGCATGCATCACCCGATGGCGCAGGTTGATTCGCTGGAGCAAATGCAGGCATACCCCTGGCCGGAATGGGATTTCGATAACATTGGCCATATGGAGCAGGCGGTCAGTCAGTGCCACAGTCAGGACCGTCCGGTTGTTGGCGAGATGTCATCCGCAGTCTGGGAAGCCGCATGGGCCATCCGCGACATGACCATGCTGATGACCGACATGATGCTGGACGATGAGAAGGCAACATTCATTTTGGACAAAGTCACCACGGATTCAGCCAACCGGGCAGCGGCGTTTGCCAGGGCCGGAGTTGACCTTATCAACATGGGTGATGATGTTGGGATGCAGGACTCCATCATGATGTCAGAGGAGCTGTATCGCGAATGGCTGAAGCCCCGGCTGGCAAAAGTGATTGCTGCGGCCAAAGCCGAGAATCCAGATGTGTTGGTGCTGTATCACTCCTGCGGATACGTCACGCCCTTCATTCCGGACCTGATTGAAGTCGGGGTCGATGTTCTGAATCCAGTTCAGCCGGAATGCATGGCGTTTGCTGACATTCATGCCGAGTTTGGCGACACGCTGTCCTTCTGCGGAACCATCGGCACCCAGACCACAATGCCCTTCGGCACCCCTGAAGAGGTCCGCAAAACCGTTCTCAGCAACCTGGAGACTGCCGGAAGCAAAGGCGGCTTAATGGTTTGTCCAACACACCTCTTGGAGCCGGAAGTCCCGTGGGCTAATATCGACGCGTACATAAGAGCATGTATGGAGTTTTGTGAGTGAGGGACCGTCATCGGTCCCGCGAAAGAACAGATGAGGGAAGCGGTTGACGAGAACGGGCGACGAGAGCGGATAACGATCCGCCTTCGCACCCGCTGTCGCGGGGCTACGGCGGGACATGGCAGAGAAGCTCCCAATCGTACACCGTTCTCGTCGCCCGCTATCGTCCGCCGAAAAGGTTAGAGAAGAGGGAGCCCCCAAGAGGAACGCATAATGAAGAGAACAAGCATGACATTGACGCTACTGGCAAGTGTACTGGCAACTGTTGCGGCCGCGGCAGAGAAGCCCGCCACGCTTGCCCGCCGGGGTGGGGCGGACAAGCCCAATATCATCTACATCAACGCCGATGATCTGGGCGTGATGGATGTGGGGTTCATGGGGCGCGAGGAGTACCACACGCCGAATTTGGACCGGATGGCGGTGGAAGGCATGGTCTTCACGGAAGCCTATGCGCCGGCCGCGAACTGCGCTCCGAGCCGAGCCTGCTGCATGAGCGGACAATATGCCGTCAGACATGGGGTCTATACGGTGGGGACTTCCGCGCGCGGCAAGAGCGCTGACCGCAAGCTGATCCCCACACCAAACGCGCGTCATCTCCCCGATGAGAAGGTGACCATGGCCGAAGCCCTCAAGGCGGGCGGCTACAAGACCATCCACTTGGGCAAATGGCATCTCGGAGACGATCCCAGAACGCAGGGCTTTGACGTCAATATTGGCGGCGGTTCAACCGGTGGACCAAGTGGTGGCGGCTACTTCTCGCCTTTCCAGAGTGGGCCGATGAAGCCGTTCAGCGATCAGTACCCCAAAGGAACACACCGTTGTGACATCTTCGCGGATCAGGCGATCAAATTCATGCAGGCCAACCGCGAGAACCCCTTCTTCATGTATATGTCCTATTACTCAGTACACTCTGGCTTTGAGGCCGTACCTGGCATGGTGGAGAAGTACAAGAACATAGAAGGCATCCACGCGGCTTATGCATCCATGATTGAGAAGATGGATGAGAGCATCGGCAAGATCGTGGCCGAGGTAGACCGGCTTGGGCTGAAGGAAAATACCTTGATCCTGTTCACCTCTGACAACGGGGGGATGCGGCCTATCTCAAAACAGGACCCGTACCGATCCGGCAAGGGCTCTTACTTCGATGGAGGCATCCGCGAACCGATGCTGGTGCGCTGGCCTGCGAAGGTTAAGGCGGGGACCACCAGCGAGGTGCCAGTGATTGGTATCGATTTCTATCCCACCTTTCTCGAAGCCGCCGGATTGGATGCTCCCAAGGGCAACGTGTTGGACGGTATCAGCCTGATGCCGCTGCTGACGCAGCGCGGCTCCATCGAAGCGCGCCCACTCTTCTGGCATTTTCCGGTCTACCTGCAGGCATATGCCGGCGCAGGTGACGACTCGCACGACCCCCTTTTCCGCACCCGCCCCGGCTCGGCGATGCGGCTCGGTAAATGGAAGCTGCATGAGTACTTCGAAAACGGTCGTCTGGAGCTCTATGATCTGAACGCTGACATCGGCGAACGTAAGAACATCGCTACAGAGAACCCTGAGAAGGCCGCGGAACTCCACGCCATGATGAAGCAGTGGCGCGCAGACCTAAACTGCCCCGTGCCGACAGAGTTGAACCCGAAGTTCGTCTCTGCAAGGCCAAAGAAGGCATCAACTTTCGGAGAGGGACGGGAGGCGCTCCCGTCCTACAAAGAGGGAGAAGTAGCTGAGAGTAGGCCGGGAACATCTTCCCGGCCAGCAGAGCACGGAGACGCAGAGGCGGGTTCCCCGGTTGCCTCTCAACAACCCAACGTGATCTATATCCTGGCGGATGACCTCGGCTATGGTGATCTTGGGTGTTACGGACAGAAGAAGCTGAAGACACCGAATATCGATCGCATTGCAACTGAAGGCATGCGCTTCACCGACCACTACTCCGGCAATACGGTCTGCTCGCCGTCACGCGCAGTCCTCATGACTGGCCAGCATCCCGGACACGTGCACTGCCGCGGCAACGGGGGAGAAAACCGCTTTGCGCTCGACCCCAAGATGACGACACTGCCGCGCCTGTTCAAGAATGCCGGTTACGCAACAGGCGCTTATGGCAAGTGGGGCCTGGGAGAGACCAGTCTGGCAGGCGATACAAACCCGCAAGCCCACGGATTTGACCATTTCTCCGGCTGGAAATCCCAGGGCATCGCGCACACCTACTACCCGAAGAACATCGTCCGGGACGGCAAAGAGATCCCGCTGAAGAAAGGGACCTTTGTTCACGACCTGGTCATGCGGGATGCATTTGATTTCATCAGGAAGAATGCGAAAGCAAAGAAGCCGTTCTTCTGCTATATCCCGACCGCCGTTCCGCATGCGGCGATGCATGCACCACCCCACCTCCATGAGAAATGGCGTAAGGTCTACCCGCAGTTTGACAAGAAGATCGGGCGTTACGGCGCCGGCAAGGGGCAGGATTGTCCGGACGTGAAGAACCCGGTTGCCGGCTATGCCGCGATGATGGAGAACCTGGATAATCAGATCGGAGAGTTGTTCGACATCCTCAAAGCGCAGGGCGTTGACGAGAACACCATCATCATGTTCTCCAGTGACAACGGCGCCCATCGTGAAGGCGGGCATCAGCCGGACTTCTGGGATTCGAATGGTCCGCTGCGTGGGATTAAGCGCGATCTGTACGAAGGCGGCATCCGTGCACCCTTCATGGTGCGTTGGCCCGCGAAAGTGGCGGCCGGCAGCCGCAGTGCACACATCAGCGCTTTCTGGGATATCCTGCCGACCATGGCGGACATCATCGGGCAGCCGGTGCCTGAGCAATCCGACGGCATTTCGATCCTGCCGACCCTGCGCGGAAAGGGAAAGCAGCCGCAGCATGAACACCTCTACCACGAGTTCATTCAGGCGGGGTCCAGAATACCGTACACGGCACGCTCGGTTCGTTCCGGCAAATGGAAGGCAGTCCAGGTGGTCGACAAGGATGGAACGCTGAAGCCGATCGAACTCTACAACCTGAAGGATGATCTTGGCGAAACCAGGAACCTGGCAGGCGAGTTCCCAGAGGTGCTGGCCAAACT
>JABGOW010000438.1 GCA_018645275.1 Verrucomicrobiota bacterium | reverse complement strand
CCCTTCTTGCGAACTCTCCGAAAGCCATCCATGCCGAATCTCAGGCTGGTGCCTTCCTTGCTTCTCGGACCACGGGCGATCTTTTTCGCTCTGTGGTAGACGCCTCTCGGCCAGAAGTCCATCAGTACCACGCATCCATGCCGTCGCACTCTTTGGCGACCCAGCGTAGATACCAGATGGCGAACAGAACGTCGTCAGTACGGTCATCTTTATTGAATACGAGTTGACCGCCACGCTCATTTAGAGCGGACTCCATCTGATCGGCTAGATCACGACATGCTTGAGGTGGGCGGTACCGCCCCTCAGGGTCCGTGCCATAGAAACTGGCATCGTCGTCAGCACCGTAAGGGTCTATGTTGTCGATGTTCATTGTTTTGGGGGCGTCAAGAGCGTTGATAAGCCAGTTGCCGTACTTGCCCCTGTACCAACAGTAGGTACCGAACATGCCTGTTACTGAGCCGGTTTCGGGTGGGCTGGCGTTTGTGTAGGGACAGCCACCAGCTTCGATGGTCTTGTCGCAGTCCACTGGATAGGAGTTCTCAGATTGGGTGTTGCCATTCTCGTCCTCCCAAGTGTGGGTTTTCTTTTCAATGACTGCTGTGCCTTGTTCCTTACAAGGATAAGCATGGGGCATGTTGTCTAGTCCCATAGTAAAGGTGCCTCTTTCGTTAGTAAGCCTTGTAAGTGCAAGGGTATCCGAAATGAACACCTACGACAACCCTATGGTTAGATTTGTCTGAGGTTGCGTCAGGGTGTTATTACGGATACGCTCCCACCCATGAGCAACCAACTGATTTACCACTCAGGCACCGGCACCTTCTTTGGGGCCAACGACGGCGCTTACTTCATTGACATTGACATACTCGATGACGATGAGCGTGAAGAGGTCTACGAAGAGATCGAAGCTTGCGGTGAAATACCGTGGGAGACGGTGGAGAAGATTGCGATACCCATTGCCACATGGGTGCTTTCCACCACCGTCGATGTAAGCACAGCGTAATACTTACACCTTGTTTGGCACATTCTTCGGTGAGATTTGGGAAACCCGAGGCGGGGCTGTGCCAGCTGCGCTGTCGAAGTTCGAAGAAATCGCTCGACCTGTCAAGAAATCTCTATGGAAAGTGAGGGAGTGTCCCTTATTACGGATACGCTCTGGTTATGGATGAGAACAGAGAACACCACAGCATTATTCACGAGGTCGATGGCGGCGTTATTAGCGTCGGCACCACCTACTACGAGTCAGGGCACTACGTCACGATCTGTCCGCACGATGATGCGACCACTTCTGACGTGAGCTACATCGCGCTGGATGGTGGGTACAAAACAGCCTCAGTTCATTGGGGCAACGCAACCTACCGCTATGACGACATAGACGCCTTCTGGGCGTTGTCGATCTTCGCAGCGACGCTCTCTGTCGGCAAGACCGCTAACGCCATCAAAAAGACAGGCACCTTGGTTCACACAACGGAGCACGCAGCAGCATGAGCATGACCGGATATGACGCATGGCTGGAAAGCCCGTACACGGCGGCAGCGTGCGAGAACTGCGACGACGAGGGCTGCCGTTTCTGCGACAAGGAAATGGCCCACGACTACCATATCTCCACCGACCCGAGGATCTGACATGACGTGGAACCACGCCTACCTACTCGCCTTCGCAGTTCCGCTGTGCGAGGAAGAGGACGGGTACGCCACGCTGGAAAGCCCCGACGGGCAAGCCCGAATCCTGACCGCCCTGAAAGAGCGGGTAGCCCAGTTGGATCAAGACAGGGACGAACTCGTAGAAGCTCTTGACGTGAATGACAGTTACGACGAAGAGGAGTGAACATGATTCCGCATTGGACCGACCCGCCCCCGAATGAGCGCAAGCGCGACGACGGGGCTGTGTTCCAGCTCGGCGATTTGGTGAAAGTCAAGGATCAAGAGATCCACGGCAAGATCGTGCGCTGGGACGGCGGCAAGGCTGTCGTTCTGGACGACGACGCTGCCGACTGGATGGAGGACGACGACGACGGAACGCTGGTGTTCTCTCTGAGCGAGCTGGTGAAGTGGTGAAAAGTTATCCACAGATGTCAAATAATGTAGTGATTGTCGTTTATTACGGATACGATTCGGTACATGGATGAAACCACTACTGCGGTTATCGCAGACGTAATCATTGAGGACAGCGCCCATAGGCGTATCGAACTTGATGATGGCCACTTGGATCTCTACATGAACAAGTGGACTGACGGTTCCTTCAACTTCAAGATTGAAGGCAACGGAACCTCCTCTTGTGTTGACAGGATTCAGGCGCTCCCCGACAACACCATTGTCGTTGTCTGGAGTGGCAAGGCTTACACCTACGAGGTTAAGGACAGCGTTCTTGTTCTAGCCGAGTTCCTGCTTCACCTGTCGTTGGGCAAGACGGCCAACTGGGTCAAGAAGAACAACATCATGCCCATTGAGGTGCAGGAAGCTCTAAAGTCATGATCGCCTGCCCACGATGCGGGAAGAACGCTTTGGAGGAGGAACGCCCTGCTCTGAACGCTCTCAGTCGCACGACCAGAACGTCGGAGGACACTCCCGTCTACGTCTGCTCTCCCTGTGGGACAGACGAGGCGATGCAGGACTGGCTCCAAGGAGGCGCCACTCCCCAAGAGGATTGGCCGATGGACGGATTCGCCGTGCCAGACATGGTGGAGTCGATCCAGAGGGCAACCGATCTTGCCATTACGGAGAAGCTGGAGGAGTTGCTGTGACCTCCACGGAGGTGCCCACACACGACTGGGTGACGCTCACCAAACTCGCAGAAAACCTGACCGACGAGAATGTGATCGTGGGTTAGTGTGCGGGGCTATCAGCTGTCTTCAGCGTTGAGCCGAGCTCCCTCCTTAGGGGATGGTTGCGCATCGAAACCGAACACGGGCATCTGTACGCAACGGATAAAGACGAGTTTGAAGTTCTTGACCACGCTCACTACACAGCTTGGGCGGGTGAAGAACCCAAATTGATTGCTGTTGATTACAACGCATAGGTTGTAAGCGACACCTATTACAGTTACGCTCTTATTCAGGAGGTACTACTACTAATGAGCGAACCAACTATTACCGTAGAGGGGTGTGCATCCCCATGCCGATCCAGCATCAATTTGGATGATGGTCGGTACCTAGACATCAACATTACCCATGAGGGTGTCATCATGGATGTGTACCTGCGAGGGTTCACGCCGGAAACGGACACCCATCTGGGCACAGTCGGCATGACCTTTGAGGAGTGGGCGGACTGGACATTCTGATCCCGGCTTTGGAGTCGCACCGTGATTGCGCAAGGCAGGGTCTGTGATGGCAACGATACACACGGACACGATGGCCGGGATGCTGGCAAGGGTGCGGGAATCTTCCGGCAACCTTGCGGACCAGCAGATCTGGGCGACAGATGAGGAGCGGGATGCGTTCCGGCAGGGCATGAACGCTACGTGGCACATGGTCACATATGGGGTGGCGGCGTCAATGGTGGCGGATCATCCCCGGTGGGACCGGGACCGGTTCTACGATCTGGCAGACGGGGTGGACCACGCGTAGCAACCTGACCAATCTGACCGACAAGGAAGGGAAGATTATGGGCACTGACCACACGGTAGACATTCTGGAATTTAGGGGGGGATTGGAACGAGATCTCCGGGAAGTGCTTGATGCCATGAAGGCCTTGCATGGGTATGACGAGCGGCTGATCGAAGAGCAGAGGCTGCATGACATGTTTCTGGAGGTGCTGACGTGGAGGGGCGACGATTTTCGGAACAAGGCCGAATTGGTTCTGACGGTCGGCGGTCCCACCGTTCGCGTTGAGTGGGATTCTCGCTGGTCGTCGGAGCATAGTGGGGCTACGCTCACCCATTCGTGGGGTACTCAGTGGGGCGTGGAGCGTACTAGCGTGGAGATGTCGGGCGATCTGGTCGATGAGGTTTTGCAGGCTTTGGGCGTGTGGGTTTGACGCCCTGAGGTTTCCCCCGGGTAGTCCATCTTCGGAGCGTGGCCGGAGCGGGGACGATAGTAAGTCAACCAACTAGAGAGGGATACACGCTATGGAAAATGTAAGCGAGCAAGTAGCGGAGATACTGCTGGAGGTGCTGCTAGACGCCAGCACCGGCAAGGCTCCGAACATGGATCTAGGGACGGTGCACCTAGACCTTGCCG
>JABGOW010000435.1 GCA_018645275.1 Verrucomicrobiota bacterium | reverse complement strand
CGCGAAGGCTGGATGGCTGAGCACATGCTCATCCTCCGCTTCACGAGCCCGGAAGCCAAGCAGTACCACATTGCAGCAGCCTTCCCGTCCGCTTGTGGCAAAACGAACCTCGCCATGCTTCAGTCCACGGTTCCTGGCTGGAAAGTTGAGACCATTGGTGACGACATTGCTTGGATGAAGCCCGGTGATGATGGCCGTCTCTACGCGATCAACCCGGAAGCTGGCTTCTTTGGTGTTGCACCAGGAACGGCTGAGTACTCCAACCCGATGGCTCTGGCCAGCATCGCGGAAAACGCGATCTTCACAAACGTGGTCGTGACCGATGATGGCGACATCTGGTGGGAAGACATGGGCGTTGAATGCGCTGGCGGCACAGACTGGAAGAACCAGCCTTGGAAGCCTGGCATGAAGGATGCCGATGGAAACGAGATCAAGGGTGCACATCCGAACAGTCGCTTCACGGCGCCTGCCGCACAGTGTCCAGTGATCTGCGATGCATGGGAAGATCCAGCCGGCGTTCCGATCGACATCTTCGTATTCGGAGGCAAGCGCACAACAACGGTGCCATTGGTTCACGAAGCATTTGACTTCGAACACGGCATCTTCATGGGCGCAACCGCTTCATCCGAGCCAACCGCAGCCGCGCTTGACTTGGGTAACGTCAGCCTCCGCTTCGATCCATTCGCCATGACGCCGTTCATCGGCTACCACGCTGGCGACTACATGCAGCACTGGTTCGACATGGGTGAGACTCTGGGCGACAAAGCACCACGTTGCTTCTACGTCAACTGGTTCCGCAAGACAGACGATGGCAAATGGCTATGGCCTGGCTTCGGTGATAACAGCCGCGTCCTGAAGTGGATGTGCGATCGCGTTGACGGCAAGGTCGAGGCTCGCGAAACACCAATTGGTCTAATGCCAATTGATGGTGACCTGAGCATGGACGGTCTTGACGTTTCTGCAGAAGATATGGAAGAGCTGCTGAAGGTCGACAAGGACCTCTACCTCAAGACACTCGCAGACTGCAAAGCCTACTTGGCGAAGTTCGGCGACAAGCTGCCTGCACAGATCACTGCACAGCTCGATAAGCTCGAGTCTCGTCTTGGCTAAGACGGCCGTATCCCTCACGGGATACTAAGCGAATACTGAAGAAGCCTCTCCCGTTCATTCGGGAGGGGCTTCTTTTTTTGGGGAAATGTCTGAATTTCCAAAAGGTGTGATGCGCTTCTACGTTGTACGCAGATCTAAATGGGGGAAACTGCCGTGTAAACCACATCGAACCCACCGGTCTGTCATCCTGAGCTTGCCGAAGGATCTCATTTGCTCAACACACTCTGAGATCCTTCGGCAAGCTCAGGATGACAAGCATGCGCCGGGATACATGGTGGCAGGCGAGAGATCAATCCCGAAAGAAGTCACCAGTGCGCGATTCATTGCGCTTTGGCTTGATCTTCGGCCGCGGCTCAAGAATCAGCATATTTCCAATAAAGCGCCAGCGGTACCCCGCAACATCCGTGATGAGCTTCAAGGCTCGATGCATGGAGGTCTTGCCTAGCATAAGGCTCAGATTCGGGTTGGGACCATTCTCCGACTTGAGAAGGATGTTGATGCCCTTCTCCTGCGGGTCAAGCTCCTTGGACTGCAGACGAAGATACTCAACTGCGTCAGAGAAGGAGATCGAACGAAAATCCAGTTCCTGGAAGACAACCGTCTTCATTCTCGCTTCAACGAGAGCCCGCCCCGCCGCTACAGGAATGGCCGCGCCACAACACAGAGCGAATACCACCAAACAGAATCTGGTTTTCAGAGTGCCCCCCCTTTTTCGACCACCAATCCTAGAATGCCATGTAAGCCGTAAGCTCGACGGTTGCGCCGCGAGGACGGTACTGACCGTCTAGCCAGGCACCAGCCACGTAATCACGGTTGTCCAAGATATTCTTTCCCGCCAGCCGGAAGTCCAAGCCTTCATACACCACATCACGAAATGTGAGTGTCGCATCCAGGTAGTACTGATCATCAATCGTCTCGAAGGAAGCGGAATCATCAACAGAAGCCCCGGGCGTAGCCTTGGCGCTCTGCTTGGTGAAGTAGCGCAACGCTGTCGAGAACAGCACGCTACGGGTAACATCGAGATCAAACCCCGCATTTGCCGTCATGCGTGGAGATCCAATAAGACGGTTGTCTGTATCAGCCTGAACATGAAGCGACTCACCACCCGAGGAGTAGGCATCAAACGTCGCATCCAGATAGGTTGCATTTCCCCATACGCCAAAGTGGTCGAAAAGATCATAACCCACGGACACCTCAGCGCCCTCGCCACTGAACTCGCCAACATTCGAGTGCGGTCCCACCCAGCTGATATAGTCCTTCAGCTCCTGGTGATAGAGGACGAGGGATACGCGCCCTCTTCCAACCGACAGCGCGTTCACCCACTCGACGGTTGATAGCTTCTCGGGTCGCTCCGCAAGCGGCCAATCATCAGCCCAGTCCGGTGCAGTCGGATTGTCCACCCCCCACGCTGCATTCAGGGCAGCCAGGGGTGATGGCATGCGCACAGCCCGATTGTACATCAGTTTTGTCGTCCAGACATCGACCGGACGATAGATGATCGCAGCGCGACCACCATTGTACCACGTGGTACCAACGATTGTGTTCTGATCAGACCTAACGCCCCCGACAAGCGTCAACTTCTCACCTACCGTCACGGTGTCGGAAAGATAAACGCCCGTTCCATGTGTATCCTCATCAATAAGGGTGAACTCGTTGGGAGTCGAGCTAGCCAAGCGCCCGAAGCAGTCGAAATTATCCTCGTAGATCAACTGAACACCAGTCTGAATACGATGCCCCTCAAACCCCGTGTGGATCAGCCCCACTTCACCATTGTAGTCGTACTGCGCAATCGACAGCTCTATGCCTGAGGCAGGAACTCCGCCATTCATCAAACGAGAACTCTTCTTGTAGGCCACATTGAGACTGGCAATGGTACTCAGTGTATCACTGTATGCATGTTCATGCTTCACATTCACACCATGCATCTCATCCGTGTACCAGGATTCAGATCCCGTATTTCCTATGAGCTGAAGCTCCGGAAACCGCGACTGATACGACAGCAACTGGGCCGTCCACTCCCGATGCCGACCCGTGGCAATGAAAAGGTAATTCTCATCTGACTTTCCTGTCACCTTCCGGCCTTCTAGAGCGGAAAGCGGTGAGGGCGATCGCTCGTCATCCCACGCGTCGAACCCCAGACGGCGCTCAAATGTCAATGAAGCAGAGTAGGAACGACAATCGCCAAAATCCTCTCCCGTCATAACGGTCAACCCGTAGTCCAGTGCGCTACCTTTCGCGAGAACCACCTCAGGGCCATCTGGCTGACGCGTAATGACATTGACCGTTGCCGCAAGCGTATTGGCAGGCAGGAAGAGCGACGACGGACCCACCACGACCTCAATGCGTTCAACATTGTCCAGATTAATGGGACCGTTCAGAATATCCGGCTCGTTCACCTGATTCATCTCGACGCCATTGATCAACAGCGTGAACTTTTCATTGTCATTGGCCGTCAATCCGCGCACCGCACCGACATAGTCCAAGTCCCGATGGAAAACGGCGAACCCCGGTACGGTCTGCAACACCTCTCGCAAGCTGCTGTAGCCACGCCTCTGAATCATCTCACGGGTGATAACATGGATGACACCAGGCGTCTCCCCCTGCCGCTCTTCCACGCGAGAGAGCGTTGTCACATTCAAATCAAGGAGATCTTCAAACGACAGACTGAACAGCTCCTGCAGGTTACCGCTCGTATCAGACTCAGCAACACCTTTCACAACACATAGGGTAAGCCCAAGTATTCCTATGGCAGCACAGTGGAGAAACCGCGACATTTCACACCTCCATATTTACTGGGAGCCCAAGTGAAAAGCCCCCATCACCCGCCTCGCTTCTACGAAGTTATTTGAACAACGATTCATCATCATGTCCAGTCATAATTCCACATGATTTGCCCAAGACCACCACGTGGTATGGCCATGCAATTCGCGTGGGCAAGAGATACTTCAACCTGAGCAGCGACGCACTCAACATGAGGTCGTTGCGGTGTGAGATTGATCAACGGCAGTCAGGAAAACTGGCGAGATCTTGGCAGGTCGTCACGCGTTACAGGCGTGCATGTACTCGACAG
>JABGOW010000434.1:865-4191 GCA_018645275.1 Verrucomicrobiota bacterium | reverse complement strand
GGCTAGGCGTGACATCACCTATCTTGGATTGACACGCTACTATGACGAGTTCACGCAGTATATGATGGGGGCCATGGGTGCAGGGGGGGGCATGGACAATCTGCTCGGCGAGGTGATTGCTGACGCGGGGCTTCGTCAGCTCCGCATCGCAGAGACGCAGAAGTTCCGTCATGTGACCAGCTTCTTCAACGGGAAGTCGACGACGCCGTATGCTGGTGAGGACCAGGTTGATGTTCCGAGTCGCTTCGACCCGGCTCTCTTTGGTATCCACCCTGAGATGGAAGCCTACAATGTGACGGATGCATTGTTGAAGCGCCTGGAGGACAATCCCTATAGCTTCGTGGCGGTCAACTATGCGAACGGAGATATGGTTGGGCACACAGGGGTATTTGATGCGGCCCAGAAGGCGATTGAGATTGTGGATGAGTGTGTCGGCAAGGTCGTTGAGCGCTGTCTGGAGCTCGATGCGCATGTTCTGATTACGGCGGATCATGGAAATGCGGAGCAGATGGTCGATCCCGAGACCGGGCTGACGAAGACCAGCCACACGCTGAGCCCGGTCGAGCTCATCTACGTGGCGAAGGATGCGGCAGGGAAAACGCTCTTGGAGCGCGGAAAGCTCTCAGATATTGCACCAACCGTCCTTCATCTGCTCGGGCTTGACGTTCCGGGTGAGATGACGGCTGAGAATCTGATTTCAAATGCCTAGCGTCCTGTCTGATGAAGAGATCCTTCGGCAAGCTCAGGATGACATGCGGATCACTTAGTAGAGAGAATGGGGTGAGTTTTGTTGGGTTGTAGTTTGATTCGTGGTTTGGTTCTCACCCGGACGGTGCTTGCTATTGGCATCGTTGCATGGGGTGGCATCTGTGACGCTGTTGGGCTTCAGATATCGGATCGCTACAGTCCGTTGAATCGCCAGCGTGCGGTTCGCAAAAGGACAGACTACATTCTACTGCACACGACCGAAGGTCCCACGAAAGGATCGCTCAACAAGCTCCAGCGCTATGGGGAGACCCATTATCTGGTTGGAACGGATGGGCACGTCTATCGTGTTGTCAACAAGCACCGGATCGCGATGCATGCCGGGCGAAGCATGTGGAACGGGCGGACGAATCTGGATGAGTCGTCTGTGGCCATTGAAGTTGTTGGCTATCACAATCGGGACATCACGTCTGCCCAGTACAAAGCGCTGCGTGAGTTGGTTGGAGAGCTTCAGCAGATCTACAAGATCCCGGATGAACGAGTGCTCTCCCATTCCATGGTGGCCTACGGTGCTCCGAATCGCTGGCACAAGCACTCTCATCGTGGTCGCAAGCGCTGCGGTATGCTCTTTGCAAAGCACTCCGTGCGGTCGCGGCTTGGTTTGGACAAGCAACCGCTGTTTGATCCCGACGTCAGGGCGAGGCGGCTTGTGAATGCGGATCCGTATCTGGCGAAGGTCCTCTACGGTAGTGCCCGAGAGCAGCTCCAGGCCTCGGCCCGATTTGAGGGGGATGATGCCCTTGTGATTTCGGCAAAGCGCTCTGCCTGGGATATTGCGCGTGACAAGTACAAGAGCGCCGAGACCGAGTATGTCTTTCCGGATGGGACGCGGAAGCACGGAAACGAAATCGGCAACTGGAAAGCCATGTTGCCGGGTACGCGCGTGGTTCTTTCCGAGACGCAGAGCGCCAACGAGGCTGAGGCACTCCTGACCATTGGCGAGGATGGTGCCACCGCCGAGGACATTGCAGGCAACGAAGTGCGCGCGGCTTCGACGATCTACCTGATGAAGGATGGACGCGTGCAGCAGGGGAGTCAGCTGAGTTCCGCGTCGGTGAAGTCGCTGCCGGCGGGGACGCGTATGCTTGTTGGCTATGTTCACGGCGGCTATGTCAGTGCAAA
Organism: Verrucomicrobiota bacterium; assembly: GCA_018645275.1. Lineage (GTDB taxonomy): Bacteria > Verrucomicrobiota > Kiritimatiellia > UBA8416 > UBA8416 > JABGOW01. Next base: position 2,304 of record JABGOW010000434.1, on the reverse strand, counting down.
GCGGAGTGCCTTCGATATCTGTGGTGAAAAGTGGAACGTGGACTCCACGTTCTATCGCTTTCGTGACGGAAAAGTGGTGGCTGGTGACCAAATTAGCCAAGGAGCAATTCCCCCGCTGACGATGGTGTTCTTTCAGCGTTAGCGGCGGAGCACGAAGGCGGGAGATGCTTCGACTCCGCTCAGCATGACAACAAACCTCAGGAATCTGTCATCCTGAGCTTGCCGACTTGTCCTGCGAAGCTGCCTCAGCGAAGAAGGAAGGCTCTTCGGTCCTGCTCTCTCCGTGGGGAGTGGGGAATGTCCTCGAAACGTGCATTTGACGCCGCGACACTGGTGTCTTAGACTGAACGCAATCATGATCATTGAAACGTAATCTGTGAGGAGGAATAGACGTGGATTATTCGGCAGGCATGCATACAGTTGAAGAGCTGAAGGAAATGATGGACATCCGACAGCAGATGGCGACCCTTCAGGCACGGTATGAAGCGATTCTGAAACGGCCATTGGATGCGGTCCCTGCGGGTGCTTCCGCTAGCCCGGAGCCCCCTGCAGCGCCAGTCGAGCTCGCAGCACCAGTCGCCCCGGCTGCCCCGGCTGCCCCGGCTGCCCCGGCGCCAGCCGCGCCAGCTGTACCAGTTGTGCCCCCAGCTCCCGCTGCTGCCGCCGCTCCGGTAGCCCCTGAGCCTCCTGCGGCTCCTGCTGAGGCCCCCGTGGCCGAACCGGAGAAGGTAGCCCCCATCCGGGTTGAGCCGCCGTCTGCGACTCCCCCCGCCGCGCCTCCTGCAGCTCCGGCCGCAGCGAAAGCTCCGGCACCTGCCGCAAGTGCTCCTCCCGCACCCACTCCGGCACCCGCTGCCAGCGCTCCTGTAGCACCGCCCCCTACTCCCGCGGCTACGCCTGCAGCAGCCCCCGCCGCTGCCCCAAAGGCAGGAGGCGGGCTAAAAGGCTCTATCTCGGCAGTTCTTCAACAGGCCGAGAAGCCGTTGACGTTCGACGAGATCTACGCGGGACTGGAAGCCGGTGGGCACAAACTGCCCGAGCAGAAGCCCAAACTCATGGTTCGCAAGACGCTGTTCGACAAAGCGACATTTGCGATGGTCGGGAAGGATAAGTTGGGGCAGGGCAAGTACGAGATGGCCGGATAGGAAGCGCGTTGTTCCTCTATCGGCTACGCAGTGCCAGGGAAGGTCTCCATGACCGGTTTTCCTACACCCGTCAGGAAAAGGGCGGATGGCATGTGGATCGGCTCTCGCCGTAGGACGGAGCGCATTGCCGTGTTCCCCCTGCTTGACGGGCAAGCTGTTTTGCTATTCTTGGACTTTGTCCAATTCTTGCGGGATGACAGGGATGGAGATCCTTCGCAAGCTCAGGATGACTGTGTTTGTGGAGATCCTTCGCAAGCTCAGGATGACTGTGTTTGTGGAGATCCTTCGCAAGCT
>JABGOW010000434.1:0-765 GCA_018645275.1 Verrucomicrobiota bacterium | reverse complement strand
CAGGATGACGGTTTGTGGAGATCCTTCGCAAGCTCAGGATGACTGTATTCAGGTCGTATGCATGACTACTTCTGGGCTGTTCTGATCGCTGCTCGGAATCGTTCCCGTGCCTCTTCGGAAAGCCGTGTCTGTGAACCGAGTTCTTCCTCGTGTTCACGAAATGCGCGTGCAGCATCTTGGAAGAGCATGATTTCTCGATTGTAAGCGCGACAGACAAAACACATAGACACGTGCATCAAGAGCCCCCAGCGTTGCAGACGCGGCAGGTCACGATAGTCGCCTTTTGCCAAGGCTTTGTGAACTTGTTTGCATGTCATCATGACGCTAGCTCTCTTCGCGATCCCAATTTGCTTCCAGGCATGTCTTCAGTTGCTTACGCGCACGGTGATTGAGTACCCAGAGATTATTCGGTTCAATCCCCAATACCTTACAGACCTCGTCGCTGGGCATGCCCTCTAGCATTTTGAGGACGAATGCCTGCCGCATGCTGTCCTTCAGGCGGGAGAGGCAGTGTTCAAAGACCGCCCAGAACTCTGTCTTTTCGTATTCGCGGTGCGGATCGAACTGCCATGGCTGCGGTTTGCGCTCCGCGATGCCAAAGGCTTTGAATGATAAGTGCTCGAGAATGTCCATACCTTCTCGATCTTCAATGGGCTGCATGCGGACGCGTTTTCGAATTTGGTCGACGATCTTGTTGCGGAGGATGCCGCGCAGCCAGTACTTGACCTCAATGCGACCATCAAAACGATCAAGTCCCTTGATGCC
>JABGOW010000432.1 GCA_018645275.1 Verrucomicrobiota bacterium | reverse complement strand
CCTGAATTATTCGTTAATTTTTTAACAGACAAACCGACTCTAACTTGGTAGCATTTTGGTTTTGACGTGAAGAGCGAGGCCCTTCACAGTCGATTCAAGTCAGCAAACACAGGCATTTGATATGATAAACGAAGCACAGATTGCAGAGACGCTGGAGCGGGCTGCTCGCCCTGATGCAGGGCGAATCGAAGAGATTATCGCAAAGTCGCTGGAGATGAAGGGACTGGATTCTGAAGAGGTTGCGATGCTGATGGGCATCAGCGACCCAGGGCAGATCTCAGCGCTCTTTGATGCGGCTCAGCACGTAAAAGACGAGATCTATGGGCGACGGCTCGTCGTCTTTGCCCCTCTCTATGTCTCCAACCTCTGCGCCAACGAGTGTCTCTACTGCGCCTTCCGCGTCAAGAACAAGGCCATCGTACGGCGCGCTCTCACGCAGGAGGAGATTGCCCACGAGACAGGAGCACTGATCGACCAGGGGCACAAGCGGGTTCTACTGGTTGCGGGCGAAGCGTATCCAAAGCAAGGCTTCCAGTACATCCTCGACGCCATTGAGACCGTTTACTCCGTGAAGCACGAGAAGGGAGACATTCGTAGGGTCAACGTGAACGTTGCGCCCCTCAGCGTCGAGGACTTCAAGCGTCTCAAAGCCGCGAACATCGGAACCTATCAGATCTTTCAGGAAACCTATCACCGTGAAACGTACGCTAAAGTGCACACCAGCGGCCAGAAGCGAGACTACGACTGGCGCCTCTCCGCCATAGACCGCGCAATGGAGGCAGGCATCGACGATGTCGGCATCGGTGTCCTGTTCGGGCTCACGGACTGGCGCTTCGAAACGCTTGCTCTGATGCAGCATATCAAGCATCTTGAGGACACGTTCGGCGTCGGCCCCCATACCCTGAGTGTCCCGCGCCTCGAGCCCGCAACCGGGGCTGATCTTGCAAGCCACCCTCCACAGCCACTGTCGGATATCGACTTCCGAAAACTCGTTGCCATTCTGCGACTGGCCGTGCCCTACACAGGCATCATCATGTCAACGCGCGAGACACCTGGAATGCGCAAGGAGACATTCGCACTGGGCGTTTCGCAAATCTCGGCCGGTAGCCGCACAAACCCCGGTGGCTACGCCGAAGACGAAGAGATGGATGCCAGTCAGTTCTCCCTGGGCGACCACCGCCCCCTGGATGAGGTCATTCGCAACGTCGCCGAACTGGGCTATATCCCCTCTTTCTGCACGGGCTGCTATCGACTCGGGCGCACCGGGGCAGACTTCATGGATCTCGCAAAGCCGGGCGATATCAAAGCGCATTGCGGCCCCAACGCCGTTTCCACATTCCAGGAATACCTGATGGATTTTGCATCCCCAGAAACGCTCAAGGTCGGCGAGGACCTAATCGAACGTACCATCGCAACCATGAACCCCATTGCTGCAGAGCGTTCAAAGACCCTGCGCAGTCAGGTCATCAACGGAAAGCACGACGTCTACTGTTAGGACCCCCATGCAAAACACACCAAAAGGTCTCCGGCTTCACATCGGCCTCTTCGGCCGCCGAAATGTTGGCAAGTCGTCGCTACTCAATGCGATCACTCGCCAGGAGAGTGCCATTGTCTCGGATATTGCGGGCACCACCACTGATCCCGTCGAGAAACCTATGGAAATGCTACCACTCGGCCCCGTCCTTTTCATCGACACGGCTGGGGTCGATGACGAAGGTGCGCTCGGAGCTCAACGCGTTGAGAAGACGCGTCGCGTGTTTGACCGCACGGACGTTGCCGTGATTGTCGTTTCCGCCGGCCAGTGGGGCGCATTCGAGGACGCACTTGTGGAGACTTTCGGCCAGCGAGAGAGGCCTCTGCTTGTCGTATTCAACAAGGCGGATCAAGGAGCAGCCGATGACACGCTCAAACGGAAGCTGACCACACAGAAGATCCCCTGGATCGAGACGGTCGCGACAAGCCCCGAATGTCGGCACCAGTTTCGCGAAATGTTGATCGAGTCGCTACCGGAGGAGTTCATCCAGAGTCCAACGATCGTGGGGGATCTCGTGCCTCCAGGCGAACTGGCCATGCTCGTGGTCCCCATTGATCTTGAAGCTCCAAAGGGGCGCCTCATCCTGCCACAGGTTCAGACCATTCGCGACCTGCTCGACAACGATTCATGCTGTATGGTCGTAAAGGAACGGGAGCTCCGGGAAGGCCTCAACCGCTTACGCGTCCCGCCAGCTCTGGTGATTACGGACTCCCAGGCCTTCCTGAATGTTGCCGCCGACACCCCTCCCGACATCAAGATGACGTCTTTCTCCATTCTCTTTGCCAGGCTAAAGGGCAATCTGGACGCCTTCGTACGTGGCGCCAAGGCCATTGATCGACTTCGTTCCGGGGATCGCGTGCTCGTCGCGGAGGCCTGCACACATCACCAGATCGGGGATGATATCGGTCGCGTGAAGATTCCGAGATGGCTGACCCAGTACGTAGGCGGCAAGCTTGAGTTTGTTCACGTGCAAGGCTCCGATTTCCCCGAGGACTTGACGCCTTTCAAGCTCGTCATTCACTGCGGTTCCTGCACCTTCAACCGCCGTCACCTGCTCTCTCGAGTAGAGCACTGCGAGGCAGCAGGCATTCCCATCACGAACTACGGAATCACCATCGCATACTCACTCGGCATCATGCAGCGCGCACTCAGCCCGTTTCCCAGCGCGCTGGAAGCCTACAAGAACGGATAAGCATAGCGATCATGTCAAACAGCGAACTGACAGAAGCAGACTGCATCCGGTGGCTCGACACCACCGCCCCGGAAGCCCTTCAGGAGCTCTACCAACAAGCCTACGCCATCAAGCAGGCGCACGTTGGCACCAAGGTCTTTTACCGTGGCATCATCGAGTTCAGCAACGTCTGCGAAAAGGACTGCTTCTACTGCGGGATCCGACGCAGCAACAAAAGCGTCAAGCGCTACGTGGTCCAGGATGACGATGTCGTAGCGGCCGCAACCTGGGCCTGGGAACAGAACTATGGCTCTATCGTGCTGCAATCCGGCGAGCGAAAAGACGACGCCTTTGCCAGCCAGATTGAAAAGCTGCTCCAGCGCATCTCGGAAGCCACCAACGGTGAGCTAGGCGTGACCCTCTCTCTCGGCGAACAATCCCCTGACGTGCTTGAACGATGGCGCAACGTCGGCGGCAAGCGCTACCTCCTCAGGATCGAAACCACCAACCCGAAACTCTACAGCACGCTCCACCCGGATGATCACCATTTCGAGGACCGCCTCCAGTGCCTGCGCGACCTGCGCGACTTGGACTACCAAGTCGGTACCGGCGTTATGATCGGACTCCCCGGTCAGACGTCCGAGGACCTGGCGAATGACATCCAGTTCTTCAAGGATCACGACATCGACATGATCGGCATGGGGCCATACATCCCCCACGGCGAGACGCCCATGGGCAATTCACTTCCCGACTTTGATTCAGCACGCCAACTCCAGCGCGGGCTCACGATGCTCGCGCTGACGCGTATTGCACTGCGAGACGTCAACATCGCAGCAACAACGGCACTACAGGCGCTCGATCCCCAGGGGCGCGAACGCGGACTCGAAGCGGGAGCCAACATCATCATGCCCAATCTCACCGACACCAAGTATCGCGAGGGCTACCAACTCTACGACGGCAAGCCATGTCTTGACGAGAACGCCGGAATGTGTCGATTCTGTTTGGAAGGGCGCATTGCCTCAGTCGGTGAAAGCGTGGGATACGGAGAGCACGGCGACTCCCCCCATTACCTGAAACGCGTGGCTCAGCAGACCTGAGAGGAGTGAAGAGGCGCATGAAAAAGGCGAAACGACAAACCAATACCAAAGCAAAGCGAATTCTGAAGTTTGCTGGCGTTCTACTTATGATCTTCGCACCCATCTGGGGCTACATTGCGATGCTCATTTGCAAACTCACGAACGGTGGCCAGGTCTTTGACACCGTCTCGTTCTACTTGATGGTGATTGGCTGGATGCTGACCCCGATCGGAATCCTGCTGTTCCTGTATGGTGTCATAACCAGCTCCATCATCGAACAGCGAAAGCATGCCGCACGTAGATAATACGTCTCGAGGCTCGCCCCCTCAGCTTTCAGCCCTCACCCCTCATCCCTCGTTCTGTCAAAAGTCTTGAACCTCTGACCTCTCTAACCCGAGTTTCGCACTTTCAGTCGTAAGT
>JABGOW010000429.1 GCA_018645275.1 Verrucomicrobiota bacterium | reverse complement strand
ACCTCGTCAAACAGCGCTTTGCTCACGATGGGCGGGTGTGAACCTTCATGGGTTTCCCCTGCGAACTTGAAAAGGCCGATGTAGAACGGGTGCGCAAGGAGGCGGGGCAGCATGCTTCGGGCAAGCGGCTTCTCCCTGTGGCTCGTAAGACCCCAGCCGTTCACGAGTTCGTGCAGGGCGTCGAACGTGTATCGCCCCGTGGCGTACGCCTTAAACATCCGCCGCACAAGTTCCGCTTTGTGCGGGTCAACGATGATCGAGCGCAATCTTGGCTCGTTCAAGTATCCGACCGGTGGCTTGCCTGGGAACTCGCCGCGTCGTAGCTTCTGCCGCATGCCTCTGCGCACATTCACACTGAGCGCATCTGAGTAATACTTGCTCTGAGAAAATGCGATGCTGAGGACGAACTTGCCCTGCGGTGTGTCCTCAAACCAGAACGACGGAAACCGAAGTGCCGTCAGTTTGCCGGAATCCAGCAGGTTAATGACGCGGCCGCCGTCCGCCCAGTTCCGCGCGAGCCTGTCGGGGTGCCACGAAAGCAGACCGGACGCCCCACCGCTCTCCATTCGATTCATCATGTCGTTGAAGATTGGCCGCCCTGGCTCCTTCGCTGTGCGAGATTCCACGAACTCGCGCACAATCGCAAGACCCTCATTGGCTGCGTACTCCCGCAGCTCGGCGAGCTGCGCCTCAATCGAAAGCATCTGCCGTTCCTCGTCGTCTGTTGATTTCCGCGCGTATAGAAAGAACTTCATTGCGGCCTCCCATTGCTATCCACCTATTTAGGGTGTGGACATTATCACACCTATATGGTGTTCTTGCAAGAGTGAAAATGAAGAGGGAGATCCCAAAACACCGAACGCGCTTTGGCGATGCCATCAGGGACCGTCGCACTGTCTTGGGGCTTTCGCAGGAGCAACTGGCGGAAGGCGTCGGTTGCCACAGAAACTATATGGGACGCATCGAGCGCGGCGAACAGAACATCACGCTGGATATGATGACACGCGTGGCGAAAGCACTGAAATGCAGTATCAAAGAGCTAATGCATGAATCGCGTTTGTAGCCCGCGTCTGATTTCAGGGGAGATGCGGGACGAAGCCACTACTTGTGAGCGCCGGTGTGTGCGCCCGTCCAACTGGCCTCGAAAAAGGCGCAAGGAGGTGTGATGGCATTGCTAAAGGATATTGAATTACTCGACAATGGTGCGCGTTTTCACAGCGTCGATCTGCACATACATACCTATGGCGCGTCGCACGAGGTAAAAGATCCTGCAATGACACCAGAGGCCACCGTTGACTCGGCGGTGAGGCAGGGCTTGAGTGTTATTGCTATCACGGACCACAATTCAAACCTGAATGTACAGCGGGCGATAGACCATGCCTTGGCCCATCACAGCGGCAAGCTACTTGTCGTTCCCGGTGTTGAAGTCACGACAGCCCATGGCCACCTTCTTGCCTATTTTGCACCCGAGCGAACGGCCGAGCTTGAGAAGTTCCTGTCGCGTCTCGATCTCATCGGCGAAAGGGGAGCCGAAAATACACGAACAGCCAAGTCGATGGCCGACACGATTGCTGAGGTCGAGAAGCTCGATGGCATTTGCATTGCCGCACACATAGACAGAGACAGAACTGGTTTTGACGCCTTTGCTCCTGGATTCCAGAACTGGAAACGAGACATTATCACAAGCCCTGGGCTGTATGGCCTAGAGTGCGATTCCCGGGAAGCCCTACGGTGGTATTCCGACCACGACGAAGGAGGATCAGCCGGAGTCGAACGAAAGAGGTTGTTGAACGCCCGACAGGCGGTGCCCGCACTCTCCGCTCGCCACCACCTAGCACACCTTCAGGGGTCCGATGCCCACACAATGAACCAGTTCGAGCATCAAGACCTGGACAAGCCGTGGTCGCGCATCAAACTTGCGGAATTCAGCTTCAACGCCTTGCGTGTTGCTATGGTCGACCCAACGGCAAGAGTGCGCGCATGCGCTTCAGTGCCACGTGCAGTGCCACGGGTCCGCGGTGTGGCAATCACTGGGGGGTTCCTTCATGAGGAGACGATACACTTCAGCGACAATCTTAATTGCCTTATCGGTGGCCGCGGGACAGGTAAGTCTACAGCAATCCGTGCAGTCGCATATGCATTTGGATTGAACGATGAGTTCGGGGAGTACGACAACTGTCCCGATTCGGTCACCGTGTTCTGCGAAGATGCAAACGGCATACTCTACCGCTATGTTCGGACGCGCGGGGGCGACATCGAGGTAAAGGCGAAGGAAGACCGGTCAATCAGTGATGTGCCCATCGACGCATTCCGCATTGAGTACTTCGGGCAAGGTGAGCTGGCAAGAGTGGCCGAGGATCCCCTCAGACATCCAAACCTGTTGCAGGCGTTCCTGGATCGTCACACAAACCTACGAGATCTGGTCGAAACAGAGGAAGCTCTGGTCACACGCTTACGCGAGAATGCTTCGCGACTGAACCCTCTGGAAAGCGCATTCGGGCAACTGACCTCGAAGAAGACCGCGCTGCAGGAAATCGAGAAGAAGCTAAAACTTGCAGAGGAAGGGAATCTGCGCGAAGTCGTTGGACTGCAGAGCAAACTCGCATCAGAAAAGACCGTCAGGGAAGCAATCGAGGCAATTGCGAGCGAGTATTCGACCGGATGGACGCTCTCCAGCATTCAGCGTGATTTCGATCAGATTCTGGCTACAGCAGGAACGTGCACGGAGGATCAAGGATCCAAGGCAGCAATATTGTCGATCAAGGCCGCAATCGAGAAAAGTAATGCGGCGATCAAAGAAAAGGAGCTGGAGCTCAAGGCACTGCTCAAGACGTGCGCGGATGATCTCACGTCATTCACTGGGGCATTGAAGGTTAGTCACCAGCGCATGAGCGGCGAGGTCGCAACCAAGCTTGCAGACCTGAAGGCCCGTGGGCTCGCAACGAACATTCCGGGGTTGGAGTTGCTGCTCCGGCAGAAGACATCAACGGCAAGGGAGATTGCAGGAATAGAGCAGCGCTCTGACGAGCGCAAACAATGCCGCGAACAGCGAACTCAGCTCCTCAAAGAGTTGGCAGAGGTTCGGGCCGAAATGACCACGCGCCGCAAGGCCCAGCTCAAGGGGATCAATGCTAATCTCGGCGGAACAATCAAAGACTACACGATATTCGTGAAGTACGATGATGCGGGAATCACTGCGGCGTTCGAGTCATTTATACAGGAGAAGATGCAGGGCACCTACCTTCAGGGGAACCTGATTGAGAGCCTATGTAGCCGCATTACACCATCAGAACTTGCGGACCTGGTTCTTCAACGTAACCACGAGAAGATTGCGGCGATGACCTGCATTTCTGTCGATTGGGCCGAAAAGCTAGTCAGCAAGCTGTGCTATTGGAACATCCTGTTCGAGCTACAAGTGCTTGCCAAGCAGCCAAAACCGACGATCACGGTGCACACAAAGTCAGTGCCTCCAAATGAAATCCCAGTTCTGCACCTTTCAGATGGACAGCGTCACACGATTCTTCTCACCGTAGCCATGCTGGCTGAGACTAATGTGCCCCTGGTGATCGACCAGCCGGAGGACGACCTCGATAACGCGTTTATATTCTCAAGCATTGTGAGCACGCTGCGGGCAATCAAGGAGAGGCGGCAAGTAATTCTCGTGACCCACAATGCCAACATTGCCGTACTTGGCGATTCCGAGCTGCTCCTTCCCATGTATCGTGAGAACGACTGCGGAAAGAGCAAGAACCGTGGTTCCATTGACACGGAGACAACGAAACGCTGTGTGATGGATATACTAGAAGGTGGCCCCGCTGCGTTTCTTCGACGCAGGGAGATGTATAGCCACTAATAGCTGGAGAAGATCCTCGACCGCCGACACCATGGGGGCGTGCAAGGAGCGCATTGGGCAAGCCTGTCTGTGCCGCTGGTGCCGCGTGTGAGGAACGAGCGCCAAAGTCTACGATCCCGACGAATGTCGGGAGCACTATGTGGCGCAGGCTGGCTTGGGGGACAAAGGGGCGTGAACCGCCGATTAGCAAGGGGCGTGAACAGCTTGCGGTGCCGTATTCGGCACGGGAAGCTGGCGCGACGCTTGCGGTGGTTCGCGGGGGAAATACAAACGACCCCGTTATTGCGGGGGCGACCGATTACGCGAGCCTCCAAAGTACGTGCCCATCCACAAGCTCAGGAGAGTCCGGCAACTTCATCTCGTCGCGGCGGC
>JABGOW010000427.1 GCA_018645275.1 Verrucomicrobiota bacterium | reverse complement strand
AGTACAAATCTATCCTCAGCCGGACCCCACTGAAAGGAACCGAAGAGGTTGAACTGCGTTCTGTGACGCGTGGCTGGAGCGAAAGCAGTCGACGGAGGCATCATCGAACTCGAAACACCTTTATCCGATCACAAACCCATCTGGGCGGAGATAGCGTTACCTCGAACACTCAAGTAGGTGCAGGACTCTGAATAGGCAGAACCAATGTTATAAAGCAGGAGAACAGTGATGAATAGATGGATGATTACAGGAGTGATGATGGCTATGAGTATCGTTAATGCCAGCGCGAGGGCGCCAGAACCACACGGCAAGCCGGTTGCGTTGTATGTAAGCCCCGACGGCAGTGATGCCTCATCGGGCACGACAAAGGAAAAGCCATTAGCCTCGCTCGCAAAAGCGCGTGATCTGGCGCGATCCCATGCAGGAAAAGACGCGGTGACGGTGCATGTGGCCGATGGCATGTATTACCTGCCCGAGACCTTGGTGTTTTCTCCGGAAGACTCCGGGAGTGCCGAGCATCCCATTGTTTACCGTGCAGAACATGAAGGTGGCGCGGTGCTGAGTGGCGGTTCCAGGCTTTCACTGGACTGGAAACCCTACCGCGGCGGCATTTTCCAGGCAAAGACACCAGAAGGGTTGCAGATCGACCAGCTCTTCGTCAACGGGGCCGCGCAGCGCATGGCGCGCTATCCGAACTACGATCCCAATAAGAAAACGGCCGCCTATCAGGGCTGTGCCGCTGATGCTTTTTCCAAAGAGCGGGCAGCAAACTGGGCCGACCCGGCTGGCGGATATATCCACGCCGTGCACGCCCACAGGTGGGGCGGCTATCACTACCGCATCACCGGGAAGGATGCCGAGGGCAACGTGACGTATGAGGGGGGCTGGCAGAACAACCGCCAGATGGGGATGCACAAGAACTACCGTATGGTGGAGAATATCTTCGAGGAACTGGACGCGCCCGGCGAGTGGTTCCACCGTTCGACCGCTTCGACCGCTTCGACAGGCTCAGGGATTGCATCAGGCTCACGGCAGGCGGGGACGCTCTATTACATGCCGGAGGCGGGCACAGATCTCGACAAGGCCTCCGTCGAAGTGGTTCGGCTACGTCACCTCGTCGAGTTCAAGGGATCAGCGAAGGCCCCCGTCAAACACATCCGGCTCCAAGGCTTCACGGTCCGTCATGCCGCGCGGACCTTCATGGATTGCAGGGAACCGTTGCTGCGCTCGGACTGGGCCATTTATCGCGGCGGGGCCTTCCTGCTGACCGGAACCGAGGATGTGAGCATTCTTGATTGCGAATTTGACCAGGTCGGCGGGAATGCCGTGTTCGTCAATAACTACAATCGCCGGGTACAGGTCGCGGGCTGCCACATCCACGACGCGGGCGCCAGCGGGGTCTGCTTTGTGGGAGACCCCAAGGCCGTGCGGGATCCGCTCTTTGAATATAATGAGAATAACGACCTTTCAAAGATTGACCAGACACCGGGACCGAAAACTGACAATTATCCTGCCGACTCGATCGTCGAGGATTGCCTGATTCACGGGATCGGCCGGGTGGAGCGGCAACCTGCAGGAGTGCAGATCTCCATGGCGCAGGGAATCACGGTCCGCGATGTCTCCATCTACGACTGTGCCCGCTCAGGCATTAACATAAGCGAAGGCACCTGGGGCGGACATCTGATCGAAGGCTGTGACGTCTTTGATACGGTCTTGGAGACCAGTGACCACGGCTCGTTCAACTCCTGGGGCCGCGACCGCTTCTGGCATTTAAGGGGCGCAAAGAGTGCGCAATTGCCCGAGTTGTCCAAGCTGGATGCCGTAGAAACGACGGTTATCCGCAACAGTCGCTGGCGCTGTGACCACGGCTGGGATATCGATCTGGATGACGGGTCAAGCAACTACGACATCTACAACAACCTGCTGCTTGCGAGCGGACTCAAACTGCGCGAAGGCTTCCGTCGCCATGCCTGGAACAATGTCATGGTGAACAACGGTCTGCACCCGCACGTCTGGTACGAGGGGAACAAAGATCAGGTCTACGCCAACATTATGATGGGGGCACACCGTCCCGCACGCATCAAGCGATCGAATGCAGATGGCGCCCGCGTCGACGAGAACCTGTTCTTTGTTGCCGATGAGCCCAAAGTAAAGGCGACATCGGAAAAGTTGGGATGGGACAAGCATTCGATCTTCGACAATCCTCAGTTTATTGACCCGGCCAGCGGGGATTTCCGAGTAAAGGATGGCTCCCCTGCCCTAGCGCTCGGGTTCAAGAACTTCCCGATGGATCAGTTCGGAGTGAAAAAGCCCGCGCTCAAGAAGATTGCCCGCACGCCGCAGCTACCCACCCTAAGAGTTGCGAACGCAGAACCGAGGCGCCGCCCTCGTAAAGCGCGGCCAGCCCGCGCATCCGCGGTGCAGTCTGTCTGGCTCGGGGCGACACTGCAGACCTTGAGCGGCGAAGAGTTCTCCGCCTACGGAGTTGCCAAAGAAGATGGCGGAGTGGTGTTAACGGAGGTTCCAAAAGATTCCGAGGCCGCTCGAGGCGGTTTGGAAGAAGGCGATGTCGTGCAACAGGTCAATGGAACGGCCGTCCGGACGAGTGATGCGCTCCTGAAGGCCTGTGCCCATGCTGAAAGCAAGCCAGTCACGCTCAAGATCGTCCGCGAGCAACAGGCAAAGGAGATTGCGTTATCAGGAGTCAAATGATCAATAGTGTTACCGCCCTGAAAAGGAGTGTTCCTCCAATTGTTGCGTTTACTGCCCTCGTGATAGTGGTGAGTGCCGGTTGTTTGGGGTGTCGGCCTGTTTCCGAGCCTGACAAACATACGGTCATTGATTCGGCAAAAGAACTTGCGGAACCGCCCCCCCTAAACACAGCCACTCAAGTACCTGTAGCTAAGATTGCAGAAGACGTTACAGCAACAGTTGCAAAAGACGTCGTCAACGATACCGCTGTAGAAGAAGCGACAGTCGCGACATCACCAGAACAGATGCCTCAGAGTGCACCTGAATCATCATCAGGTATCTCAAATGACAGCCAAGCGAAGTATGTTACGAGTTCCGGGAAGCCATTTGTTCCCAAAAGCTATTACCCGAAGTGGAGCTGGGATACGGTAAGAGAGTACAAGATGCTGTACAGTCACCGCCCTCTGACCGATCGTCAGGTAAGGAACATCGCTTCTTTGACCGACTTTATCTGCATTGAGAAGTCTCATGCCGTCGGAAGATTCAAGTGCGCCATGCTTGGAACCAAGCACGAAGCCGCACGATTCAAGAGGGTCAACCCCCATATCAAAACACTCTTCTACTTCAATTCCGCCTACGCCTGGCCGTTCACTAGCTACACCAAGGCAATCCCCAAATGGTCAGAGAAGAAGAAACATTCAATTCTCTTAAAAGACCACAAAACGCAAAGGTATGCCAAGTTCCGTAACAATTATGTATTCGATATTCTCAAACCGACTATGCGTACGTGGTGGAGTGATACCGTCTCCACAGCGGTGAGAACAAGCCGCGCCAACGGTTTGTTTTGGGATCAGACGCATGGTGCGAGTTGGATGCGCCCCAAGTGGCAGATGAGTAAGATCAAACCCGCCCATGTCACGCTGCTGAAGATGACAAAGAAGAAATTGGGTCAAGACTCAATCTTACTGGTAAACAACGCCACGGACGACTTTCGCTATGTCGCCAATTGTGACGGGGTGATGTATGAGCATTATGGAATGGATAAGCGGTATAAAAAGAACCGAAGTCTATTTGTCAAAGACTGGGATCAGATGCTAGCTGTGGCCAACGCGGGGAAGATCAATATCTACCGCATGCCGCCGCTCTCTTTTGTGCCTCACAATCACCCGCCGGTTAATCAAGCCTATCTGAACAATCGCCGTAAAGACTCGAGATATGCCGACAACTATACCCGCAAGTTGATCCCCTTCCCTCTCGCCTGTTTTCTAATGGGCGCACAGCCATACTCCTATTTCATGTACGGACTGGGATGGGGACTGCACGACGGTGCACTCATCAACTTCCCCGAGACCAAGAAGAAACTGGGCCCTCCGAAGGGACGCTATCAGAAAATGCCTAAGGAGGGGAGAATGGTGTTTACTCGCCAATTTGAGCACGCCAAGGTATGGGTCAACCTGAATACATTTGAAGCCGAGATCAAGTGGTCTGACGAAACCACGACCAGCAATCGCAGGGGATCAAAGTAGGATCCAGGCATGAAAGTCCAGAGAGGGT
>JABGOW010000085.1 GCA_018645275.1 Verrucomicrobiota bacterium | reverse complement strand
CCCCATCTCCCCCTCAACCCCTCTCCCACCCAACCCCTGTCATCCTGAGCTTGCGAAGGATCTCCAATGCTCCACGCCTTCCATAGGCTTGACATAGCACGGACCTTGGGGTGGAATGCCCTTTCTCTTCAAACCAACGACCGAGGAACCCCTATGAGCATCAAACTTCGCGAAAACTGCGCCTATTCGCTTCTCGTAGCCACCAGTATGGGGGCGCGTCTGACTCCGATCAACGGGCAACCGTTCCACTGCAGTGACACCTTCAAACTGCAGGCCACCAGTGCAGAGTCAAATGTGGCCAGTGTTGCCTCGTTCCTGGGCCTTCCCGTCAAAGTTCTGACGGCTTTCGTCGCCGAAAGCCCCGTCGCACGCTTCATCAAGGATGACCTTTCACGGCGTCATATGGACTGCGAAGGTCCCGAAGTAGAGCAGGTTGGTCCTTGGGGCGTTCGCCATCAGTTCAATCTCGCAGATAGTGGCTATGGCTCACGTGGGCCCCGCGTTCAGAACGACCGCGCCGGAGAAGTCGGCTGCGCCCTGAAGGCTGATGATTTTGACCTTGAGCGGATTTTTGGGACCGAAGGTGTCCAGGTGGTTCATCTCTCAGGGCTGATCGCTGCGCTGTCTCCTGAGACTGGCACGTTCTGTCTTGAGATCGCCCGAGCGGCAAGGAAGCACGGCACGCGCATCTCGTTTGACCTGAACCATCGGGCATCGTTCTGGGAAGGTCGTGAGCAGGAACTTCGCGATATCTTCACCGAGATTGCGGGCGTATCGGATATCCTGATCGGCAATGAAGAGGATTTTCAGCTCTGCCTGGGCATAGAGGGTCCCGAGGCAGGGGGCTCCGATCTTGCAGCCAAGATTGATGGGTTCAAGGGCATGATCAACCGCGTGAAAGAGGCCTTCCCGAATGCCGAGGCATTTGCGACGACCCTGCGGCAGGTTGTCAGCGCAAACTGCCACCTGTGGGGTGCAATTGCGCGGGTCGGAGACGACTGGCAAGTGGTCGAACCCCGCGAGATCACCGTTTTGGACCGCATCGGCGGCGGCGATGGCTTTGTCGGTGGCTTCCTCTACGGGATTCTGAAGGAATGGGACCCCGACAAATGGATTCAGTTTGGCTGGGCCAGCGGGGCTCTCGTCACGACGCTGCTGACCGACTACGCCCAGCCTGCTGACGAAGCTCAAATCTGGAGCATTTGGGAAGGCAATGCGCGCGTAAGGCGCTAGGAGGTCCTTGTGGCATTCACACTTCAAATTGGTGACGCAGCACCCGCATTCGCCCTGCCGGCAACAGACGCCAAGACGTATGGCCTTTCTGATTTCGACGATGCCTGTGATTTGGTTTAGAGTATGCGTAAACGACCCGGGAATGTAGATCCTATGGCTTGGCGAGTTGATGAGAGTATCGTGCGGGGAGAGATCGACAACCGTACGCGCGACCGCGTAACCGGAAAGTTCTGGCTCGTTGGCCGAGAGTTTCCGATTGTGCTGACGCTCGCCGGCAACGCCCATCGAGACATTGCCGGATGCCTGCTCTCTTTTGAGAATCCGAACGCCAGATCCGGGGATACCGTATCACTCAGTCCCATCCAGATGGGAACCGTGGGCGATATGACCGCGTCCCGCAAAGTCCGCCTGTTCGATATTCCGCTCGAAGAGGCCTTGGCTCGTATTGAGCGAAATGAACCTGTTCCGGAACACATGGGAAACTGCGTCTATCTCGAGTGGTACAGCCGAGCCAACGGCCGCGTCGTCATCGAGTCAGCAGAATATACCGTCACGATATCCCCCCACCAGTGGCGCATGACACCCGAGGAGGAGGCCGAACAGCATAAGCAGAATGCCGAGGCGGCCACAGAGTGGGTTGAGCATATCACCGCCGAGATCGAAGGAGACGGATTCTCTGAGGATGATGACTGGAAGATGGATGAGTTTGAGTGGGAGAAGCAGCTCAAGGAATCCGATGCGATGACGGATCGCTACGGGGAGCTCCTGGAAAAGTACATGGATGATCCTGACCGCGAGGCTATCATTGCCCGGGAAATGGGCTGGTCCTGGCTCGAAGAAGCCCTCGCCGACATCGAAGAGGAGGAGCCCGAAGAGGAGAGCGCCCCTTCCTGGCTTGCTGAGCCCGGCATCGGGTTCGGTGACGAAGATGACGACTTCGCCTTAGTTCCCGACCCTCTGACGGAAGGGACGAACTGGATACGGACCGACGGGGACCACATCAAGCATCCGCTCGTCGATAGGGCCTTCCGCGCATCCACAGATATGTGGCACTTTTGCAAGGACCAGAACCTTGTTGGCGACGAGGGCGATCCCGACGTACACGATATGCTATTCCAGTCCCAGATGCTCGCCGCGAAGCTCTCAGGGGCGCTCAACCCGTTGGCCTACCGCAGTGAGATCGACGGCGGCTTCGTCGTGGCCTGTCTCAAGCGCTCACTGCAGTACTTCGACAATGCCATTCAGGCATCCTCGCTCGTTGGCGAGAAGAATCTCGTTGCCGTCGAGCGGGTTACCGTGTTCCGCAGCGAGCTGTTCGAGATTCGGCAGGAGATACTGCGCCTCATGACGCACTATCGCCAGCTGCAGTAGTCCCCGCGGCTGTCTCACTGTTGCAATCGCGTTTCTGATACATGCGACAAAACCGCTCTGTGCGGGGAGCCTGAAAACCCGGAAAACAGGCCTCAATACAGGCATTCTGTCAGCACTATATGCGGCACGTTCTCGCAATGTGAAGAGATTGCAAAGCCGTCTTTTCACGCTTTTTTGGCACGCCCAGTGCTCTAAGAGAGAGCGTGTACTGAGGTTGGTTTGGAAGTGAGGATGGCTGGCCAACGACTAAAAACCCAGCGCCGAATTTGCCGTCCATAGCCTTGCTGACTGACTGGCACGCCATATGACCCCAACCCGGTCATATCGAAGGGACCGCGGCTTTGCCGCGGTTCTTTTGTTTTGATGGGGCAGATTGCCGTTTCACGGCCTCCCGCTCGTCTACCTCTGGCCCGATCGGGCTGCACGTCTCTTCCCTTTCGCCTCTCCAAGCAGTGCCTGCTTCTGCTGCTCGCGGCCGCGGGCGGACTTCTCGACATAGCAGGGCTTACCTGTAAAGGGATCCGCTTCAGTCCAGTACATCAGTGTGGAGTAGGTTGATGGCGTAGGCGTGAAGATCTGCACCTGCTCGGGATTGGCATGCAACTCCTTGGCGGCAAACCGCTTCAGTTGCTTCATATCCTGCTGTGTACAGCCCGGATGCGCGGCGATCATGTAGTAGGTTAGGAACTGTGGCTTGCCTGCTTTCTGGGTCAATGCATAGAAGCGATCCCGAAAGGCAAGGAGCTCTGCCTTGCCTGGTTTTCCCATTGCAGCCAGCACGCTGTCCTCGGAGTGCTCCGGCGCAATCTTCATTTGGCCGGAAACATGATGCCGAACCACCTCTTGGAGATAGGCATCGCCGTGGGTGCGATCGGCCAGAATCATGTCGTAGCGAATGCCGGATGCCACAACCACACGTTTGATGCCGGGGATCTTCCGCAGGTCGCGCAACAGCGCAAGCTGCTTGGAATGATCCACGCGCAAGCCCGAGCAGACCTTGGGGTAAACACAGCGCTTGTCTGTGCAACTGCCCTTGCTGTCCTTGCGCGCACACTCAAACCCATACATGTTGGCCGTGGGGCCGCCAACATCGTGCAATGTTCCCTTGAACCCGGGAAGTGCAGCAATGGTAGCAGCCTCGCGCAGGATGGAGCGTGCGCTTCGCCAGCGGACGCGCCGCCCCTGATGCACCGCAATCGCGCAGAAGTTGCACTCGCCATAGCAGCCGCGATGGGTCGTGATGGAGAAACGAATCGTGTCAAGGGCACGCACATGGCCCTGCGCGCCATAGAACGGATGCACATCACGCGCATAGTTCAAATCATAGACGCGATCCAGTTCGCGCTCTGAAAGAAAAGTCGGCGGCGGGTTCTGAACCAGGTACCGCGTATCCTGCTTCTGGATGAGTCGGCGTGCCGTTGCGGGATCGTTGTTCTCGTAGAACCGGTGGAACATCTGCGTGAACGCCTGTTTATCTGTAGCCACCTCGTCATAGTCCGGCAAGACGATGGTTTCCTGCAATTCGCCTGTAGCAGGTGAACCCTCATAGCGGGAAGCGCGGGCCGGGGGCGGCCCGCCTCCAGTGGCGCCCGAAGAGGGCTGATTGCAGGGATGGAGGCGGGCCGCCCCCGGCCCGCACTTGCGAGGAGGATGCCCCCCAGCACAGGAAACGGGTGGCTCCGTCTTCGAGATATAGCAGAGCCCGCGAATTGAGGTAGGATCCGTCTTGTCGCGAAGAGCATCGGCCAGTTCAACAACTGAGCGATCGGCCATGCCGTATAGAAGGAAGTCTGCTTTCGCATCAAACAGAACCGACTTGCGGATCTTGTTCGACCAGAAGTCGTAGTGCGGCACGCGGCGTAGACTGGCTTCGATCCCTCCCAGCACAATCGGCCTCGTTCCCTTGAAGTGCTGCCGTATCAGGTTGCTGTACGTGATGGTTGCACGATCGGGCCGCCGATCATTCACACCTCCCGGCGTGTAGTCATCCCGCTTTCGATTGCGACCCGATGCGGTACGGTTCGCCACCATTGAATCAATGCAGCCAGCGGTCACGCCCCAGAAGAGTGTCGGCTCACCGAGCCTGCAGATGTCTTCGGCGGAGTTGACATCGGGCTGTGCGATGATGCCAACACGATAGCCCGCATGCTCAAGCACCTTGCCAATCACCGAAACGCCAATGAAAGGCGAATCTATGTAGGTGTCCCCGGTGACGAGGATGATATCCAGGGCATCCCACCCCCTGGCGGCCAGCTCTTCACGCATTGTCGGTAAGAACATGCTCCGTTCCCTCTACACGTCATTGAGTGGCATCACGGCAAGTAGCGTAGGAACTCTGAAGCGCTTGCCACAATGACTTCACGTTGGTCTTCCTTGAAGCCCTGCCAAACTCCGGGGCGCAGACAAACCTGTACACCGATTTTGCAGGGCAACTGCGGCAGGAAGCGCCGCCAGTTTGCCGATGGCCTGATTTCATTTTCCTTCGCCTCAACCGGTAGCCATGGAACGCCATCACGCGTAATAAGGAAGTCGATCTCATGATGCTCTTTGTTTCTGAGATACCATAGGGAAAACTCACCCTCCCCCAAATCGGACCAGAAATGGCATGCTTTCAAGAGATGCAGCGCGATCACGTTCTCAAACCTGGCCGCTCGGTTATCAACTTCACCCGAGTCCCAAAGGTAGAGCTTCCCTTCCTTCTTCAGGGACCGCGAAACAGATTGACTGTATGGCTTGAGTTCAAAGAGATAGTAGAGCTCTTTCAGATAGGAGAGCCAACGCGTTGTGGTCGGGTGCGACACCTCAAGCAGGTCCCGTAAGGTGGCGACACTGACTGGAGACCCAACACGTTCAGGCAGTAGAGATGCAAGCATTTCAACTTGTCCCAGCTCCTGTATGCGACTTAGGTCCCTGAGATCTTCTCGAATCACGCGTTCAAGCCGTGTCTTTCGCCACAGCCTGGTGAATCGCATGTCCTGCGCAAACAGCGGTTCAGGAAATGGCCCATACTCCATGAGTGCCATCAGATCGCGTTCCGCACAGGGCGCAGGG
The DNA here is from genome assembly GCA_018645275.1 of Verrucomicrobiota bacterium. Taxonomy (GTDB): domain Bacteria; phylum Verrucomicrobiota; class Kiritimatiellia; order UBA8416; family UBA8416; genus JABGOW01. The sequence continues at coordinate 23,706 of JABGOW010000085.1, read as the reverse complement.
CGTCTCTCGCGCTGCCGCATCTGTTGCATAAAGGTGTCTGGGGATGGGGGCGATAGCGCACGCATTTCTGAAAGTGAAAAAGGATGAAGACGGTAGTGAAAGTATCGACCGACTAGGCTATCGCCAGCCTTTCTGTAGGCGTTCAAACGAACGCTTCCTGTCACCATAATATCGACGTGGTTCGCCAGCGTGTCGTAGACGCCCTTTAGAGAGCTCTTCCATCGTTTGGCTTTATGGATCTCATCGAAAATAACCATGCGGTCTTGGCCACCTTCGTCCCCCGGCAGAGCGAGTTTAGGGTCCTTTGTCCACATCCTTCGGAAAGCCACGTCATCCCAATTGTGGTACGCTGTGACGCCATGCTTCTTTTGCATCAACTTGGCCATCGTGGTCTTCCCACACTGACGAGGGCCGGAGACAAATGCCATCTTCCGATGCGCGAAGGCTGTCTCATCTATTCCCTTCTGGAGATACCGACTTTTCATGCGACCAAATTAACGTCTGACGTTAAAATAGTCAAGCCCGCCCAGATTAACGTCTTGCGTTAAGATCGTCAGATCGCGAGCGCCGCCGCCGAGCGCCCGGCCAGCCAGCCGGTTGAGAACGCAGCCTGGAGGTTGTAGCCGCCCGTATCGGCATGCACATCGAGGAGTTCGCCGGCAATGTATAGGCCCTCAACGCGTGTCGATGCCATCGTTCTGGGGTCGATCTCCTGCGTGGACACCCCCCCCGCTGTCACAATCGCCTCCTTGATTGGACGGTACCCTTGGATCGTCAGGCGCATGGCTTTGAGCCAGGAGAGCAATCGCTTCCGTTGATCGCCTGTGACACCGCTGGCGAGTCGTTTCCCGGGAATGCCCACCGCCGTAAGGCATACTTTGACAAGTTGCTTCGGCAGAAGACCGCGCAGTACGCTATGCATCGGCTCCCGGCCCCGCTCAGCAAAATCGCGCAGCAGTCTGGCGTTCAGCTTCTCTTCGCTCAGGGCGGGCTTGAGGTCGATCTCAATCTCGACACTCTGCTTGGCGCGCAGTGCGTCGACGATGGCGCCACTGGCAGTCAGAACAACGGGTCCACTCACCCCATACTCCATAAAGGCCAGTTCACCAAACTGCTCGTCGCAGCAGCAACCATTCACGAAGACGCTCATGCGGATATTGCGGAGACTCAGCCCCGCCAACCCACGAACAAAAGACTCGGTGACTTCCAGTGGAACAAGGGCAGGCCTCGGGGGAACGATGTCATGTCCCGCGGCGGCAGCCAAGCGGTAGCCATCCCCGGTGGATCCGGTTCCCGGATACGAAGCGCCTCCCGTGGCCAAGACAACGCACCCCGCGAGGAGGGTCTCCCCGTTCACACGCACCCCGCGGACACCGCCAGATTCAAGTATCATCCCGTCAACCGTCTGACGCACATGCGTCACGACGCCTTGTCGCTTCGCCCACGACACCATCGCATCCACGACATCCTGAGCCTTGCCGCTTTCCGGAAAAACACGCCCGCCACGCTCGGTCACAAGAGGAACCCCAATCGACTCCAGAAATGCCATAACGTCATCCGAGAAACATCGGGCGAAGGCCTGGCGGAGGAATGGTCCGCTCTTACCAAAGTGGTCAAGGAATGCGTCACGTTCGGCAACATTGGTGACATTGCAGCGCCCCTTCCCTGTAATGCGGAGCTTGCGCCCGGGGCGAGGCATCTTTTCAAGCAACAGCGTGCGAGCTCCAGCACCAGCCGCTTCACCAGCAGCCATAAGCCCGGCAGCACCTCCCCCAACAACGATAACATCCCACGTATTCACCGGAATCTCCCTTGCATCAGGACACTACCCGAATGGTGCATGAGGCACAAGGCGGACGGGAGTCTAGGCGTTCGGGTGGTTCGGGTCGAGTCGCCGCGAACACCCTGTGCGTCTACCCCCTTGCGGGGACTGAATACGCTTTTAGTTGAGGGACCGACTTCAACGTTGAGTATACGCCCTGATTCCAGAATAGGGCGAGTCCGGTGCTTAGGGAGCTTCGGGTGATCCTGAAGGTGTTGTAGGCGCGAACCAATGACGTGCTTGCCTTGGAGAGCCGTCGGTAGGATTCGAACATTTTGCGGTACATTTCTTCATCGGTCATCGTCTTGGTCTTATAGACCACGGCGAACCCATTGTATGCTTCCCAGTCTTCCGGATAATTGGTCATGACGAGATCTCCCCGATCTCTGTATTCCTCATAGATTTCAGATCCAGGGAAAGGGGTTAGGATGAAAATCTGGATGGCATCAATGTTATGTTTGACAGCGAAGTCTACCGTGCGATCAATGGATTCGGGAGTGCTGTAGAGGGGGCTGAATATGAAGGAACCAATGACGGCCAGTCCGTGATCATGCATTCGCTTGATCGCATTCACCATGTAATCCGCTTTGTCTTGCCGATAATTAATGGTCTTGCGAAAGCCCTTAAGCACTTCAGGTTCGATCGACTCAAGTCCGACCAGGAGCGCTCTTGCTCCCGCTTTTTGGGCCGCGGTCATCAGATCTGAACTGTCGGATATCGTAATCGTTGATTGGGCCGCCCACTGTAGTTTCTCAGATTCCAACCGTTCAAACAGGTCCAGGGCACGTCTTGTGGCTTTCTCACCTCTTCCAATGATATTGTCATCGGTGATGAAGAACTTCTTCGCCTTCATCTCTTTGATTTCCTGTACGACGAGATCAAGGTCTCGGAATCTGTATTTGCCGCCATTGAGATGTGTAACGGCGCAGTAGTTGCAATTGTAGGGGCAACCCCTGGTCGTCTGTATGGTCTTGATGACATATTTCGCTTTGAGGTAACTGCGATCCAGGGGAGGGAGTCTGGAGATGTCAGGAAAGTCAACCATCCGGTAAACGGACTGCAACTTGCCCTGGTCGAAATCTTGCAGGAGTTGAATCCATAGGTCTTCGCCTTCACCGATCACAACGGAATCCGCATGCAAGGCGGCTTCTTCTGGAAGTACGGTTGGGTGAATACCGCCTATGACAACAGGGATCTTGCGTTTCCTGAATTCGTCACCGACCCAGTACGCTCTCGGCGCTGTGTACGTTAAGCAGGTTATCGCGACGAGGTCGACATCCGCATCAAAGTCAATAGACTCAAATCCCTCGTCTATGATCTCAACGGTGAATCTATCCTTTGGGGTCAGGCTGGCAAGAATGAGAAGCGCATACGGGGGGAGCCCCAAGACTCTTGATTTCTTGGCGATGTTGACGCCATAGGCAGGGTTTATGAGTAAGATCTTCTTCATAAGAGAGTAGTCACTACGTGACGACGTAGGTGATCATAGATTCCACAATTGTTCCTGTCCAGTTGTTCCTTCGGTCTCCCTTCTGTTCCTGACTTCTGTCACGCGAAGCTGAAAGCAGTGACTCCTTGCTTTAGAGTAACCGTGAAGAGGCGCGAGAGGGCTCGTTGTCCGTAGGGAATACGGAAACCGCAGATGGGCACGAATGGGTACGGATAAGCTCGTCGTCTGCTGGGGGTGAAGGGCGGAAAGGACTTGGCCCTCAAATGCGAACACGGCACCAGCCTGTGTCATCCTGAGCCTGCGAAGGATCTCCCACCTGACCAGTGGCTTGAGATCCTTCGCAGGCTCAGGATGACAGTTCTATGACGCTTCCGGGTTTAGCGGGTGCGACGACTTGGAGTCCCCGTCCTCGATTGCCCAAAATGTGATACCGGGAGCTTCTTCTTGGGCTGTGCGGTCTGTCTTCTGACTGCCGCAACCGGGGCAGCTTCCACATCCCCCGCTACCACAGGAAACCACGATGCGTTTCACTTCGCCACGCCCTTCAAGAAATTCGAGCATTCCAAGCATGGCCGATGCCTCAGCTTCAAAGTGGATTGCCAGATCCTTGAGCTCCATGGGGCCGCGCTCGGTCAGTAATGCTCTTATGTTTCGGAGCATTGTCGATGTCCCCTTCCCCGTCGATGATGGTGTCCTTCGCCTCCTATGCAGATGATCATCTGGGACGCCGCTTCTCTGGGAATGGCAAACCGGGCGTCGCCCGCCTCCACAATGAGGCTGTCGTCGCCGTCGTCATTGCGCACAACCTCAAAACGTCTACCATGCGAGAATCCCATTTCGGTTATGCGCAAGTCCGTGTTGGAGAGCACGACCCCCTTCTCCCCGGCCAGACAGTCACTCAACGGCTTGCGCGTGCCAGAGCCCTTGCAGCAGCCCTTCCCCGATTTTCGCCTAAACCACCCGATGTGTTTCAATGGATGCGCCTCCCAAATGCCCGCAAACCGACAACCCCTGCGGCCATGATTCCAAGACAAACGGATATCCAGAGCGCCGCACTTTCGGGATGCGCGGCGAATGTGGCGACCTGGTAGAAGAGTGTCGCGACGACCCAGGCCAGCAGCGTGAGGTAGCCAACGGTGAATGTTGCCCAACGCAGGTTGGTTTCGCCATAGACGGCCCCAACGACCGCCAGACAGGGACAGTAGAGTAGAACAAAGAGAAGGTATGCGACAACAGACGCCGTGCTACCAAAGGCATTGCGCATGCCGATGCGGGGACTCTGCGTGGCGCCCTCCTCTTCTGTCCTGAAGATGAGGGCGGAAAACCCGGCAGGGATGGCTGCAAAGGCATCTGCTATCCCACCCCAGAACGAGAAAGACTCACTCGATTCCTCGATATCCTGACGGTAGAGCGAATCCAGCGTCCCCGCCACGGCCTCCTTGGCAAAGACACCTGCAATGAGGCCCACCGTTGCCGGCCAGTTGTCCTCCTCGATGCCCATCGGGCTCAGAATCGGGGTGATGAACTTGCCACATCGACTCAATGTCGTTTCCGGATTGGCCTTGATGCCCTGTTTTCGTTTCGAATCCGCGTGCATGCCGTCAACAGCGCTGAGCAGGCTCATCAGAATGACAACCGTGAGAATGACGCGGCCAGCCCGGACGATGAACCCCTTCAGGCGGTGCCAGGTGTGGTGCATGATTCCGGCCAGTGTGGGGACATGATAGGGTGGCAGCTCCATCACGAAGGTGCTCGGTTCTCCCGGCATCAATGTACGCTTCAGCAGCAGTCCCGTAAGCACGGCCAGGAGAATGCCGGTCAAATAGAGGCCAAAAATGAGCAGGCTGCCGTGTTTTGGAAAGAAGACGACCGCGAACATCGTGTAGACGGGCAGTCTTGCGCCACATGACATGAACGGATTCATGATGATGGCCATCCGGCGGTCGCGTTCGTTCTCCAGTGTCCGTGTGGCCATAATTCCCGGCACATTGCAGCCGAATCCTACGAGCATGGGGATGAAGGCTTTTCCTGGAAGCCCCACCGTACGCAGTAGCCGGTCCATGACAAATGCCGCTCGTGACATGTAGCCCGAATCTTCCAGGATCGCCAGGCAGAAGAAGATGAAGAAGATCGGGGGGATGAACGTAGAGATGGTCTGAATACCACTACCGATGCCATCTGCCAGGAAGGTTACCAGCATGGCCGGTGCATGGAGGGATTCCAGAAGAGCCCGTACGCCATCGACAAAGACCGTGCCGCAGAAGGTGTCGAAGAAGTCGATGAATGGGGCCCCCACCCCGACGGTCAGAAAGAAAACGGCGTACATGATGAGAAAGAAGAGTGGAATCCCGAGGGCGCGGTTGAGGATGACGCGATCAATAAGATCTGTCACCGTCCGGCGTAGTTCCAGCTTTCGGTGGAGCACATCACGCGCTAGCCCGTGGATGAAGCCGTAGCGCCCATCGGCAAGCACGATGTCGGTAGAATCGCCGACGTGGCGACTGATGCGTGCAATCTCGCTGTTCACCAGTTCCGCGTGGGCGTTCGCCGTGATCTCGGCGGCCAGCGGATCTTCCTCCAGAAGTTTGATGGCAAGCCACCGGTCGGCCACACTGTGTCTGGTCGCAGCTTCAGAAACCAACGGTCTGAGCCGTTCCACGGCAACTTCGACTTCAGAATCATAGACAACATTCGTTGAAGAGATATGATGCGATTGGGCCACCTGAGATACTGCCGCTTTCAAGGCGTCAATGCCCTTTCCCTTGCTAGCTATGATGGGAACGACCGGGCAGTCGAGGTGCTTTGCTAAATGCTCGATCTCAATGTGGAGATGCCGTTGCTCCGCCAGGTCCATCATGTTGAGCCCGACAACAAGTGGAACTTTCATATCGAGGAGCTGCGTAGTGAGATAGAGGTTTCGTTCCAGGTTCGTGGCGTCGAGGATGTTGACGACAACATCGGGTTTCGAGTCCAGGATGTAGCTGCGCGCCACCTCCTCGTCGGGCGAGTTGGCAGAGAACGAGTAGATCCCGGGCAGATCGACCGCCAGCACATCGGAATCGTCATGGCGGTAGTTTCCCTCGAGACGCTCGACGGTGACTCCCGGCCAGTTTCCAACGCGCTGGCGTGAACCGGTCAGCGCATTGAAAACGGTTGTCTTCCCACAGTTGGGGTTTCCCGCAATGGCAATGGTCGTCCGCTTCATAGGAGGTCGACCTCCACGATGTCCGACTCCCCTTTGCGTAGGGTGAGTAGGATGCCCCCGCAGTTGATCTCCGCCGGGTCGCCAAGCGGTGCCTTCCGGATCAGTGTGAACGTTGCCCCTTTGGTCAGCCCGAGCTGAATCAGCTTCTGCCGATAGGCGCGGTCGCCCTGGGTGAATCCAGTAACGAGCCCCCGTTGCCCGATTTCCAATTCGCGAATCTTCATCAGGCTTCTTCCTTCGGCGTCGAGTCAACGCCCAGATGATCGGCAAAACGCCTGAGACAGTTGGCATTTGTTTCTGAACAGGAGCCCATGAAGTCGGCAAAAGAGACCAGCCGCTCAAGCACAACCTTATCCATGACATGTTCCATCCGACAGGCATTCTCTTCGGCCGTATGGCTATCGACTAGCAGCACATCCTTGAGGAATGCTTTGACCACGGCGTGGCTTCTGGCAATGCGGGCGGCGATACGACGGCCCTCGACGGTCAAGGTAACGGCGCCGTAGGGCTCGTGATCAACGAGTTTTCGCTCTGATAGTGTCTTGAGTGCCGCTGTGACGGTTGATTTGTGCACTGAGACACGCTCCGAGATATCGCGAACGCGGGCAGTTCCACCATTCTCGCTCAGCGCGAGAATCGCTTCGAGGTAGTCCTCGAGCGCTGCAGATATGGGCGATACCGTGGCCATGTTCTTGCTTTCCTTCCCAGAGTTTTGTGCGTAAAACTTATGACAGGTTTTGGTGCAGGAACAAGCTTATTGTTTGTCTCATAAAACTTCGCTTCTACCCAAAGACCACCTGTCAGCATTGACCGTACGTGAAACTCGCTTCAGGAGCGTACATGAAGAACCGGCACACAGCAGTAGAGACAACCACGGCCCCAGGCGCAATCGGCCCCTATTCCCAGGCCATCAAGGCGGGAACACTCCTCTTCTGCTCAGGACAGATTCCGATTGATCCGAACAGCGGTGAGCTCGTGAGTGACTCTGTCGCATCAGCTACAGAGCAAGTTCTCCGCAACTTGCGTGCCGTTTTGGCGGCAGGAGGAGCGGCGCTCTCCGATGTTGTGAAGACAACCGTGTACCTGAAAGAGATGAGCGATTTTGCCGCAGTGAACGAGGTCTATGCGCGCCATTTCGGCGACTCAAAACCCGCGCGTGCTTGCGTTGCCGTCTCCGAACTTCCCAAAGGAGCTCTAGTGGAGATTGATGCGGTTGCCGTGCTCTAGAATGACCGCAAAGAGGCACGAGAAGGCTCGTCGTCCGCTGGGAAGACAGAAACCGCAGATGGGCACGGATGGGTACGGATAGGCTCATCGTCTGCTGGGGGTGAAGGGCGGAAAGGACTTGGCCCTCAAATGCGAACACGGCACCAGCCTGTGTCATCCTGAGCCTGCGAAGGATCTCCCGCATGACCTGTGGCTTGAGATCCTTCGCAAGCTCAGGATGACAGTTTTCTAAGGTTCTCTGTCATACCTCGTCCCGACCTACGTCGGATACACTTCGTCGAACTGCTTAGTCGTGACGCAGTACTAGCGTCTAATCGCGTGCCACAGCGAGCGTACGTTTGGGGTCCATTTTGGCAGTATGGCGATCATGATGAGCTCTTCGAGCGACTCTAAGACGACCAGAGGAACACAGAGTCGAAACCAGAGGCTGTTTTGCGTTACGAACATAACCAGCAGCGCCAGTCCCACGAGAATTGCCAGTGTTTTGGCTCCCCAAGTATGAAAGCAGGGCAAACGCCCGTAGCGAAATGTTCCTGCCACGACTGGTGCCAGATAGGCTGCCAAAGCTGCCACAATGTAGGGGATGAGGTCGCGCATCATCTCTGGCCACAGCAGGAAAGCCCCAATGGGCAGGCAGAGGGCGACGGCAAGATCGCCGCGGCTGTCGAGCGTTGCCCCGAGCGGGGTCTCTGCATGCAACCTGCGAGCCATGAATCCGTCGGTGGCATCGGAAAGAAGACTGGCGGCATAGAGAGCAGTGAAGGCTCTGGGGGCGCCCATTGCAGCGGCGACGAGCATCAGGGGGGCCATCACGAGTCGTGATAGACTCAGTAGATTGGGAACCACGCGAACTGACACGTGCTTGGTTTCCATAGCGCTTGCTACCACCTCTGTCGAATGGGAATGCCGACTTCGATCAATGCTTCCTTGATCTGCGGAATCGTGTAATCACCGGAATGAATCATCCCCGCAATAATGGCGGCATCCGCATGTGCTTCGTTGAATACGTCGGCCAGGTGCTGAGGGTTCCCGGCGCCACCCGACGCGACCACCGGAACGCCAACATTGTCGGCAATCATGCCGGTGAGCCCAATCTCAAAGCCCTCCCGTGTACCATCTGCATCGACCGAATTGACAACAATTTCGCCGACGCCAAGATCAACGGCGCGGCGCGCCCACTCAAGCGCGTCCATGCCCGTGTGCTCGCGAAATCCACGAACGGTAATCTCGTAGCCGCTCGGACACTTCACACGGTCTTCAACAGCAAGCGGATCCATGCCGAGTACAATACACTGGTTTCCAAACGCTTTCGCGCCCTGGGCAATGATATCGGGATTCCGCACCGCAAGGGAATTGACGGAGACTTTCTCGGCCCCTGCCAATAGCACGCGCTCCATGTCGGCCAGGTTGGAAATCCCCCCGCCTACGGCGAAGGGGATCCGCACGGCTTTGGCAACCTCTTGTACCATTTCGATATCAATGGGCCGGCGTTCTGCGGAAGCGGTGATGTCATAGAAGACAAGCTCGTCGCAGCCCTCTTCGTAGTACTTGGCCGCAAGTTCAACAGGATCGCCCATTTCGACGTTGTTCTGGAACTTGACGCCTTTCGTCACCACTTTGTCGTGGATGTCGAGGCACGGGATAATGCGTCTTGTAAGCATGGTTTGGTGTCTGTTGTTGTGCGTTGTGAGTGATACGTTATGCGCTATGAATGCTAGGCGTTGTCGCCGCCCCACTTCCTCATTTCGACTTTCGACTCTCGACTTTCGACTTTTCTCACGCCGGCGTCCACTCAGTGAAGTTCTTGAGCAGACGCAATCCGCTGCTGCCGGATTTCTCGGGGTGAAACTGGGTGGCCACAAGATTGTCCTGCACAATCGCTGAGCTAAATGTGATGCCTGCGTAATCTGTAATGCCCAAGACACATGCCCAGTCTACCGGGCTGGGATAATAGCTGTGAACGAAGTAGAACTCGCTGTCATTTTCGATCCCATCGAAAACCGGGTGCTGCTTGCACTTACGAACGCGGTTCCAGCCCATGTGAGGCACTTTGTCGTAGGGGTCGGTAGGCGCGAAGCGTGACACATTTCCTGAGACCAATCCCAGGCAGTTGACACCATCATTCTCATCGGAGTGATCCAGCAGGATCTGCATGCCCACACAGATGCCCAGAAATGGGGTCCCGCGGGCCACAACCGTCTTAATCGTATCGACCAAGCCAAGCTCCGCAAGATTGTCCATTGCGGCCCGCGCGGCTCCAACGCCAGGAAAGACCACACGTTCTGCATTGAGAACGACCTCGGGGGAGTCCGTAATTGTGGCTTCAATTCCAAGAGCCTCGAAGGCAAGGTTCACGCTCGTCAAATTGCCTGCTCGATAGTCAATAATTGCAATCATGAATCGGACAATACCCCAAATCTACGGGTTGAGAAACCGCGAAATGCACTAACGTGAAGAAAAAACTACTTCTACTTCCGCTTCTCGGATTTTCGCTCTTGCAGAGCAGCCCACACCTTGCGTGGCGTGAGCACTGCAGGTAGGATTCGGTCCTCGAAGACGACCTCCCAGGCATAAGTCTGGATGACCTTCTTTCGGAATAGCAATTCCGGGCGTTTCTTGATCGCGGCAATGATGTTCTTGGCGACGGCGGATGCGCTGTCACCAAGATGGATGTAGACCGCATCGCGCTTCGCGATCTCTCGCAGAGCGGGGATATCGCTGATGACAACCACCAGCCCTGCCAATCCCGCCTCCAGAACGGGTAACCCGAAGCCTTCGCGATCACTTGGAAACAGCAACAGGTCCGAAAGCCGATAGAGGGCACAGAGGTCTTCATGGCTGATGCTGTCCTCGAACCGCTCGGACAGAAAGACGACCTCTTTTTGCACGTTGAGTTTGCGACGCAGCGAAACCAACATGCGGTAGTACTTCATCGACTCCGGGTTGTGGGCATCTGGCGCTCCGGTGATCATCCATCGCACCGATTTTCCGCGCTTCTTGAGGGCAGCGACAACCTCCATGCCCACCCCGAGATTCTTGCGCCGCAGAATGCGGGCCGGCGTGATGGCGACGACATCCACCGTTGAGAGCCGTTCTTCATAGAAGAGGCGTGTGGCCTTCTTTGTCAGGCAGAGATACTTGGGAACGCTGATCCCGTCGGGGATCACCGGGATTCGGTTTGCGGGAATTCGAAAGAGCCGCTTCATTTCCATCTGCCTCTGCCCCGAAATGGCGCAGTAATCACACCCTGCCTGCGGCTGAAGCAGCAGGCTCCAGGGATACCGACGGTGTTGGTGCGGTTCGTAGACGGGATCGACGAATGTCAGATCGTGTGTCCAGCCGATGAACCGGGTCGAGCGCGAGCGCTTCATCAACTTCGTTAGCGCGGCTGTCAAAACCATGTTGAAGTGCATGGTCATGACATTGTGCATCATGCAAATGTCGACACCGCGAAGGGCCGTCGCAAGCTTCTTCTCCACGCGCTTCACGGCAGCATCGAAACCGTTCGGGACCTCGCCGCGATCCAGGGCGGCAAGCACTTTTGCAAGCGGCCCTCCGCCGGATACGATCTCCGGAATCACAACCGTGGCCGCATCCGGATCTACGACACCTCCTTTGCCCACGATCAGCTTGACCTTGAATCCCGCTTCGATGAACTCGCGGGCATGGGCCTCCATGATAAACTCGACGCCACCAATCACAGGCGGACAAGAGTAATGCAGAATGGCAACGGTTGGTTTTGCTTTAGCCATATTGGCCTCCCTACGCCTCAAGTTTCTTGATGAGGTAGCCGCGCTGCGCGTGGAATAGCTCGGCTCCTTCAACGATTACCTCTTCGGCCTGCTCGGAGCTCATCTCCCAGGTCTGGTTCATGAAGCTGAGGGCACGTCCGAAGTAGAGTCCCTTCAGTGATTCCACGAGGGCGGTCTTATCGTCGGCATCGCGGAATGCGGCAATCATATCGAAGACGGCTGTCACCCACTGTTCGGCGGCAATATCAATCGTCCCGCCGCAGTACATTGAGGTCAGTTCCTTGTACAGACTTGGTGAGAGCTCCTTCTCAAGCAGGGCCTGCGAGGCTGTGAAGCTATCACGGGCCTGCGTCTCGATCGCGGAACGATCAACATCCAGATCTTGCGGCGGGTCCAACTGGCGCAGGCCGTACAGCGCGGGCTGGTCGATGGCATCCAGGTTCTTCCATTTGTCGTAGTGTCGGACGACAGTGAGAAACGCGGTGCTGACAACCTGGATGAACATGGGGCCGAGTTTCGGTGCGCTTGGTTTGTGAACCTTGGCTCCCAGACCGGTCTCGCAGATGTTGAAGTCACCCAGGATCGCATTCATCGTCATGAAGATGTCAACGCCATACTCCTCGGTCGTACGATGCCATGGCTGCTGAATCAGATGCTCGGCGAAGCGACGTGAGATGGCGAAGTCCCCGCCGATCGGCTGGCGGACATTGCGACAGAAGAGACCGTAGACGAGCGGATAGCAGATGCTATTGGTAATGGTCCCATCATACTTGTGGCGGGAGTAAATGGGGTTGACCATGTCGTAGCCGGCGAGGATGGGATCGGTGAAGTACTTGACCCATTCCGGCGTCACGCTCAGCAAGTCGGCGTCCAGGCAGACCAGGACTTCGGCATCTAGCTCCAGCACCTTTCGGAACATGTTCTCGAAGTTGTAGCCCTTACCCGGTGTGTCGGGAGGCGTGGTGATGTAGATCTTCGGGGTCTTGGTTTCGGTTGCGAGAAAAACGGCCTCTGTGTCGTCGGGGGAATGGTTGTCGCAGTTGACAATGCACGAGGTTCTGTCGCCGTAGTATTTGTTCAGTCCCAGGCTGGCCTGCTGGGTGGGGTAGTCGATGGAGTCGGCTTCGTTGTACGAGGCGAGCCCAACAACGATGTCTGCCTGGGTCACATTGGACTTGTTAACTTCTCTTTCAAACATCAGCTCTCTCCTTGTTAATTCGTTATGGGGGGGGTGTCGTGGTCGACTTCTGTCTGGTCCGTGTTACCGCTTCCTTAGCTTTGGGGGTTTACCCAGGTCGATGGCAAGCAGGCGGCCAAGCTGCTCTGCGCAGTTCGCCAAGTTGCGCGGGGCAATCTTCGGTAGATCTTCCTCCCGGATGTTGTTCTCCTGCGAGGCAAAAAAGGCATCAATTCCAATCGTGTTCACGATCTGCGGGTCTTTGCCAAGACAGCCGCAGATTGCCATAACCGGGAGTCCTTGCTCTTTGGCTACGCGTGCAACACCGGCTGGTGTTTTACCAAACGCCGTTTGGTGATCCATGCGACCTTCGCCCGTGATCACCAGGTCGCAACCTTTAATGCGCCGTGCGAGCTTCACGCTGTCGATCACGATATCAACGCCGGGGCGAAGCTGCCCGCCTACGAATGCCATCAATCCGCCGCCAAGGCCACCTGCCGCGCCGGAACCGGGCGCCTTAAGAATGGAGATTCCGATATCCCGCTTGATGACACCGGCGAGGGATTTGAGACCGGCATCCAACTGTTTGACCATGGTGGGCGATGCGCCCTTCTGTGGACCATAGACCTGTGCGGCACCGTGACGCCCGGTCAATGGGTTATCGACATCACACGCGACCTCAACATGGACGTTCTTCAGGCGAGGATCCAATCCGCTCATGTCGATCGTGGCAATCTTGCCCAAGTTTCCGCCACAGCCGCTTAGGGGCTTCCCTTTCGCATCGAGGAATCGCGCACCCAGCGCTTCGGCCATTCCTGTTCCACCATCGTTGGTGGCGCTGCCGCCAATGCCAATCAAGATTTTGCGGACACCCAGCTTGAGTGCGTGCTTCATCAACTCCCCAGTTCCGTAGGTCGACGTCTTCATGGGGTTGCGCTCGCGGGGTTTCAGGAGGGCAAGCCCGTTGGCCTCAGCCATTTCCATAACAGCAGTCGTGCCATCACCCGAGAGACCGAACGTGGCCTTGATGCGTCGGCCGAGAGGATCTGAAACGGTTCGCTTAAGAAACTTTCCGCCTGTGGCATCCACAATCGCCTGCACCGTACCTTCGCCCCCATCTGCCATCGGGATCTTCCGGCACGAGACACCTGATAGCGCGCGCTTCAGACCGCTTTCGATTTGTACAGCAGCCTGCATGGCCGTCATGGAACCCTTGAATGAGTCCGGCGCAATCGCGACCTTCAGCATAGCGAGACCTCTTATTTGTTTGTTCGCGCAATGAATACGCTGTGAGCGTAGCTCCCCAGATGCGGCGATGCAACTGTTTCCGGTACAACCGCAGGGCTGCCCCCGATTTGCAGGCACGAAATCGTCAATCATGGTGACGACAGCCACGCTCCGTTTCTATTGAGATGATCCATCCTCCCGTCTATGAGGAGCGCCCGAGAACGGGAGTATATCCAAGGTAGAGCAGTTGTTGACGATGTCCATGCGTGCGTGTAACTTCCGTACAAAACAAGGAGGGCTGCATACCATGACAAACAAACGCATTGATCGAAACTCGGCTGGACACAAAGGGATGCATACCACCGGTATGCGCTGGCCGCTTCTGGCTCTGACCCTGATTTTCGTTGGCTCCGTAACGATCAGTACAGGTTTCGCCGGCGTTGGTGTTTCCGTCAAAGTTGGAACGCAGGGCTTGGGTGGCGACTTGACGGTAGGGCTGGTCGACAAACTCAATATTCGCGCAGGCGTGAGCGGGGCTTCGTTCGACGACGACTATGATGATGACGATGGCAATGCCCTTTCTGCAGACGTGAACCTGCAGGTGATTCCCATCTTGCTGGACTGGCACCCCTCAGGAGGCGCTTTCCGCATTTCGGGTGGCGTGATGATCAACAATAACGAGATCTCGATGACGGCCGTTCCTGGAGATACGGTGGAGCTCAATGATGTCGACTACCAGGTGGACAGGCTTGATGCGGAGATTACGTTCGACAGCTTAGCACCGTACGTCGGTATCGGGGTCGGCAATGCCGCCAACAGTCGCTCACGCGTGAACTTCGTGTTCGACCTTGGCGTCATGTATCACGGATCACCAGAATTTGCCATGAGCGCCACCGCCAGCAATAGCGCATTGCAGTCCGATCTGGATCAGGCAGTCGCGGTTGAGGTCGATGAGTTCAACGAGGACATAGAGAATTACTCTTGGTACCCCGTATTGAATTTCGGAATTCTCGTGCGATTCTGAGACCGTCTCAAGGATTACCGTGTAGCACGAGAATCCTTCGGCAAGCTCAGGATGACAGAAAGACGGGTTCCCCGAATGTTCACCCCTCAACTCTAGACAGGAGGTTTTGCGATGGGGAGCCCAGTAGACGCGCATAGGCACCTCGATGGAACTCGCTTCTGTCTGGTCTACATGGAGGTAATGGATGCGGCGAGGAGCCAGAAGCTCAAGCTGACGCCCGTTCACGGTGTGGCCAGGGCGCTTGCAGATCGACTCGTTGTCGAGGAGCCCTCGGGAGCTTGCTCTGCCGTTCCAGACTCTGCTCTTCCCTCCATCCTCCCGAGCGACGGGAATGCGCTGCTGGCAGATGCCGAGCACTATGTGATTGTGAAGATGGCGGCTTCCTGACAGAAGGAACTCTTTTCTGTGCACACCAAACGCAATACAGTCTCCCTCCGCCCTCGGCGGTCAGGCCTGATATGGACGGCGATCGGGATCACCGGCTTCGCAGCGATCATCGTTCCCTTTATCTTGTTCGGGTCGCACATCGACGCATGGACCATCGCGTTTATGGAGGGACCTCGCCAACACCCGGTGACGGTCGCGATCACACTTGGAGGGTTGCTGGCTTCGGACATTCTTCTTCCTGTTCCCTCCAGTATCGTGAGCACAGGGTGTGGTCTCTTTCTTGGTTTTCTATGGGGCACAATGGTCTCATGGATCGGGATGATCCTGAGCTGTGCGGTGGGGTACATTCTGGCGGCTCAACTGGGGCGACCCTTCGTGGCGCGAATGGTCGGCCCCACGTCCATGACCCATTTCGAAACCCTGCGAGCACGATACGGCCACTGGATCATTGTGCTTGCCCGTCCCGTCCCTGTTATTGCCGAGATGTCCGTTCTCTTTGCAGGGCTGGGCCGCATGCCTCCATGGCGGTTCTTCTTGCTTTCAACGCTGTCGAATCTGGGCATATCCGTCGTGTATGCGGCTATTGGTGCATTCTCGGTTGCCCAGCAGGCATTTCTTCCCGCGATCGCGGGCTCCCTGCTTCTGCCGGGCATTGGCATGCTCTGGGGTCGTCTCCACCACAGGCGTACTTAGGCGCGCCAAGGCACCGCTCGCTTTTGCTCCTATCGTTGACCGGTGAATCACTACAGGAGATGCTACAGCTCTGGAGAGCCATAGCCACTGGCTGATTGAGAGAAAGTAGATCGGCTCTCCAGAGCTGATCATCCCGAGGCTGCTGTACACGTATGCCGGGCTTCAGCTCCGACGCTTGTAGAGCTCGGAGATGGAAGGAAGGGATGCGATGAGGGCTGCCACGATAGCAGGATCAAAACGAGAGCCGCCTCCCTGCTCCAGTACGGCCGCTGCCATTTCAATGGGAATCGCCTTACGGTGGCGACGTAACGACTGTAATGCATCAAACGTATCGGCAACGGCAACAATGCGTGCCTCAATAGGAATATCCTCACCCGCCTTCCCATTAGGATAGCCGCTGCCATCCCAACACTCGTGGTGCGAAAGCGCAACCGCGCGCGCGGTGCGGAGCAAGCGAGTCGTTGGTCTCCCAATGAAGCGAGCTCCAATGGTCGTGTGGGTTTCGATGATATCACGTTCTTCAGGAGTCAAGGGCTCGGTCTTGTGGAGGATGGTGTCGGGTACGGCAACCATGCCCACGTCGTGCAGCTGGCTGGTTTCAGAGATCGCGTGCACCATCGTTGCATCCAACCCCAGTTCCGTTGCCAGAATCTGTGCGATCGCTTGGATTCGCTTGATGTGTTCAACACCGTCAGGAAGCCGGTATTCGGCAAGCATGGCCAAGCGGCGCGTCAGATGCGAGGCGTGAAACGCTGCATCTTTGCTGCCCACGTCAGCAGCGGCGGACGTTTCCAGACTGGATGGGTTCTCTTTCATCGAATTGGGGATCACGCTAACACGCGGTCCATGAAAATGGAATATGCATTTTTTACTCTACCATCACAGCCCCGGGGGGTCGGCACAATACTGTCGCCGGTCACACGCTTCGCAGGATGCTCCCATCCAGAGGTGATCAAATTGCTCCATAATGGCACTGATCATCTCGGGCGCCACCGTGAGAAAGGGAACCATCTTCTTGCCGCGATGGACGTGCAGATCCTTAAGGTCCGCCGTGGCCAACCACAGAAACGTTTTTGCCGTTGGTACGGCCTCCTGAATCACCCGCTCATAGATCTGGCGGTCGGTGATGAACTCAATGTCTTTCATCGACAGGAAGCCTAGGGTTTACCATCGCAATGGGCAAGCCGTGAGGACATGCCCCCGTTTCTTGCTGGCTAGCGGGACGTGAGATCCTTCGGCAAGCTCAGGATGACAGATCCCTAAGGTTTGTTGTCATGCTGAACAGGTTCCTCGCAGGATTCGAAAAACGGCAGGTCAGGTGGTCAGCTCCATCCAGGCCTTGTTGATGTCTTCGTCTTTGATCGTCTTGCGTCCATCGGCCACCGCATATTGTCCAGCCGCGTGACCTAGAAGATGCAGGATGTTCGAGACGTGGCTGGCTGCGAGGTCCACAGCACTTCCCCCAACCCGCAACCCGTGGCTTCCTTCGATGATCAAACGTTTTACTGGGGCATTCGGTACTTCGGCCATGGGCTTTCTCCTCCTACATCATGTGGCCACGGTGATTGTCATCGCTCTCTTTCCACCAGCGTGGCTTGGTGACCGAAATCCGGGCGATCTTTTTGGCGGTCATCTGGTTGCCGCGAGCTTTGGCGCCCTTGACGAGGACGTCGGTGGGATGGAAGAGCTGCTGGTGGATCCGCTGCCCTTTGGAGGGCTTGTATTTGACGTAGACCTCTTTCGGATCTGAGTCTTCGAAGATCAGAACCTTGGAGCCTTCGGGGGCGCAGCGGTATTCTTTGTCCATGATAAACCCGCCGGTCTTGAATCGCTTCATATAGGTGAAGCCGTAATCAGGGTCTGTGTAGACGATGGTATAGACGCGTTCGCGATCTGCCTTTGCGCAGTAGATCATCTCTCCGTCCACATACAGTTTCTCCGGAGGAGGCCCTGCGCGGTAATGGCCATCCTTTGAGGCCACGATCACCTTGTCGTAGGAGGAACACTCAAACAGGACATCGCCGTCAACCGCATGCCCGACATAGCCGCGTTCCGCATCAAAGCGGATTTTGAGTTCCTTGGCCGTGAGCTCGCGGACCTCAATATTGGAAAAGGTCGTGACCTCTGTCTGACGCGGGTACACCTTCGCATACGTCTTCAGCATCTGTTTCAGATACCGGACCACGTAGCGCGTCAGCTGGGCGAGGTATTTTTCAACCTGGGTGATCTCTGCCAGGATGCCCTCAATCTCTTTGCGGTTCTTGCTGATGTCAAAGAGCGAAATACGCCGAATACGCACACCGAGGAGCATTTCGAGATCTTCCGGAACAATCTCGCGGATGAGCTTATCCTTGAAGGGTTCAAACCCTTTGAGAATTGCAGTACGAACCGCTTCGGCTGACTTGCACTTCTCGATGCGTTTGTAAATGCGCTCTTCGACAAAGATCTGTACCAGCGTCTTATTGTGCAGGGAGTCCAACAGATTCTTCTTCTTCAGTTCAAGCTCAAGCCGGAGCACTTCTTTGAGCTGTGCCGTGTTCTCGCGGAGAATCTCAGAAACGGTGGAATCGACCGGGCGGTTCTTGCGAATGACGACGACGCGCCCCGTGACTGCAGTCTCACAGTTGGTGAAAGCGTAGAGCGCCTTGATGGCCTGCTCTGGTTTTGTTCCGGGGCTCAGCACCAACTCAATCTCCACCTTTTCAGAGGTGAAGTCGTTGATCGCTCGAACGGGGACCTTTTTCTTACGTACGGCATCTTCAACAGAGGAAACCAGCGATTCAGTGGTCGTCCCGTAGGGGACTTCTCTGATGAAGAGACGTCCGCTTTGCGAGGAATCGAGTCTTGCGCGTAGTCTGACCTTCCCGTTGCCGTCATTGTACTCGGAAACATCCATGAGGCCGCCCTGAATGAAATCAGGCAGAACGCTCCAGGGCTTCTTCTGCAGAATGGCAATCTGCGCCTCGATCAACTCGGGGAAGTTATGGGAGAGTACGCGCGTCGACATGCCAACCGCGATACCTTCCGCGCCAAGCATGAGTACCAGCGGTAGCTTGCTGGGAAGGGTGACGGGTTCGCGTTTGCGGCCATCGTAGTTGGGAACAAATTCTGTCAGGTCGTCGTTGAAGATCTCATTGCGGGCCAGAGGCGTGAGCCGACACTCAATATACCGAGACGCGGCCGCACGGTCGCCGGTGAAGATGTTCCCGAAGTTTCCCTGCCCCTCAATCAGATACCGCTTGTTCGTCAGGTTCACGAGAGCATCTGCAATCGAAGCATCCCCATGGGGATGATACTGCATGCTGTGTCCCACAATGTTGGCTACCTTCGTGAAACGTCCATCATCCGTTTCATGCAAAGACCAGAGAATCCGACGCTGGACCGGCTTCAGGCCATCTTCCATAGCAGGAATGGCGCGATTGCAGATAACGTATGAGGCATATTCGAGGTAATTCACATCCATCATAGAGCGCAAGGGGCCTTGGCCATCCCGCATGGGATCGTGGTCCTCGTGCACTTCAGGCGTGAGCTCCTCATTGAGCTCCTTCTTGCTGCCGGTGCCCTTCTTGCCTTTCTTTGGCGAGCCCTTAGCCTTCACCCTGGCTTCAGCCCAGGCGTCGAACCCAAATTCCTGCTGTGGGAGTTCTTCGCTCATAGGTTGGCCTGGTCAATAACGAGGTTATTCATGATGTAGTCGCGACGTTCCGGCGTGTTCTTGCCCATGTAGAAATTCAGTACCTCGGGAATCGAGTGCTCGCCATCAATCACGACTGGACTCACGCGCATGTTCTTACCGATAAACTGCTTGAACTCAGCAGGGGAAATCTCACCGAGCCCTTTGAAGCGTGTCATCTCGCAGCTCTTGCCGAGTTTCTTCGACGCGGCATCCCGTTCTCCCTCAGAATAGCAGTAGATCGTCTCCTTCTTCGTCCGGACGCGGAAAAGGGGCGTCTCGAGAATCATGAGGTGGCCCTGACGGACCAGCGACTCGAAGAAGCGCAGAAAGAAGGTGATCATGAGATTCCGAATGTGAAGACCATCGACGTCCGCATCCGTTGCCATAATCACTTTCTGGTAGCGCAGATTATCGACGCTCTCTTCAACATTCAGGCTTCGCATCAGGTTGTAGATCTCAACATTCTTATAGAGTGTATCGCGCTTTACATCACAGCAGTTCAGCGGTTTCCCTTTGAGCGTGAAGATGGCCTGGGTGTTGACATCGCGGCAGCTCACAATGGACCCGGCAGCGGACTGACCCTCTGTAATGAAGATCATCGAATCCTCGCCCTTCCCCTTCTTCTTGTTGAGGTGGCGTTTGCAGTCCTTGAGCTGTGGGACACGAATGGAGACCGATTTCGAGCGCTCGCGCGCCATCTTCTTGACGGTCTGCAGCTCTTTGCGCAGCTTCTGCGTGTCTTCAATTTTACCGATCAGCTTCTCCGCTGATTTCTTATCACGATGGAGCAAATCCACCACGATATCCCGGATGCGAGTCACCATCGCGCCACGCAGCTCGGTATTGCCCAGCTTGTTCTTGGTCTGGGACTCAAATACGGGATCTTTCAGGCGAATGGCCACGGCACCAAGCACCCCCTCGCGCACATCATCACCATCGTACTTGCTCTTGTTGTACTCATTGATGCCTTTGAGGAGTCCCTCCCGGAAGGCACTCAGATGGGTGCCGCCATCTGTGGTGTATTGGCCATTCACGAAGGAGTAGTATTCCTCGCTGAAGCGATTCGTGTGTGTGAAGGCGAAATCCAGCGTCTTGTCTCGGTAATGAAAAGGGGGATAGATCTTCTCGTAGACGCTCTCTTCCTTGATCAGGTCGAGCAGTCCGCCTTCAGAGATGAACTCTTTGTCATTGAAATCAATCTGCAGTCCAGCGTTCAGATAGGCATAGAAGCGTAGCCGCCGCGAGAGGTGGTCCTCCAGGAATTTGTACTTCCCGAAAATCTCTGGATCCGGCTTGAACTCAACATAGGTCCCATTGCGGTCCTTGGACTTACCCTTTCGTTTTTTGATAAGCTCGCCCCGCTCAAAAGCGGCCTCAGCAAATTGCCCGTCGCGATGACTTCGTACCAGAAAGTGCTCGGAAAGAGCATTGACGGCCTTGGTCCCTACACCATTCAGCCCGACGCTAAACTGGAAGACATCATCGTTGTACTTTGCCCCCGTATTGATGCGGGAAACACAATCAATGACCTTCCCCAGTGGAATGCCACGTCCGAAATCGCGCACGCGCACCAGCCCATCCTCTATTTTGATGGCGATGCGCTTCCCATGGCCCATGATGAACTCATCAATGCCATTGTCGACAACTTCCTTTACCAGAACATAAACCCCGTCCTCATAATGGGTTCCATCACCTGTACGACCAATATACATCCCCGTCCGCATACGAATATGCTCAAGAGAAGAGAGCGTCTTGATCTTGCTCTCGTCGTAGACAACTTGTTTCTTTGCAGCCATGATTTATCACCAAAAAAAGGCCCGTATGAAGTGATTCATCCGGGAAATCCACGGGAAATCGCAAGATATCACACACACACAAGGCGCGCAAGAATTCCGGTGCCAGGTGCCAGGGGTCGCGGTACATACACAAGCATGGGACTTATGAGACTCATAAGTCCTATGATCGTGGTCACAAAGCCCCCCGCTACAGCAATGGAGGTGGCCCGCCCCGGGCCGCACTTCCCGGGACGAGGGCGTCCCGGCTCCAAGTTCCACCAAAAAAGGCAGGGCTTCCCCCTAAGGGAATCCCTGAAAATCGTTCAATACTGTGAATACCCTTGATTCAGTATCGCCAAAGTTCATAGTGGAAGCAACATGGCGATAGCCGTATTTGCCACGCGGGGAAAGGGAGATAGATGGAAGACTTAGTGGCCACGGAGGAGGAGTTTGCGAAGTGGAAATCACAGTTTGTGACCTCCAATTCTGCTCGCATGGGGCTTCGGCAGCTCCCAAGACAGGAAGGTCCAGTTCCGCTGAACACTGTCGTGCTTGCTAGAGAAGAGCTTACACACTTGAGGTCACAGACTGTGACCTCAAGATCATGGGGTGGATCCCGCCGTGTACCCATAGTCTTCACAGGAAGCGAGCCGAATCCCAAGCGTTCGCCGAAGAGGCGGAAGACAAAAACGGGATAGAATGGACTACTACGCACATAGCCTAGAAGGACAACCACCCGAGAAGTGGCAGCGGCTGGAAGAGCATCTCAAGAATGTTGCCAAGATGGCGGAGGAGTTTGCCGCGCCCTTTGGCGGCGAAGCGTGGGCGAGAATTGCCGGGCTCTGGCATGATTTAGGGAAGTACTCCAACGCGTTCCAGAAAAGGCTCTTCGACGCGAACGGCGTTGAAACCCATATCGAGACGGTTCCCGGGCGAGTGATCCATTCTCAGGCCGGCGGACACTTGGCAACACTCCGAGGATGGCGAGGAATTGACCGCCTGGTGGCTTGGTTGATTATGGGACATCATTCAGGCTTAACCGATTTTTCACCTGACAGAATGGGGGCCAAGTCTCTGGAACCCAAGATGCGCGAGCCTGAAGCGTCTATGAGTATTTTCGCAAATGTCCCGCTTGGCATCTTGAATCAAGACGTGCCTTACCCGCATCCCGCGGGCGTGGATTGAAACGTGAAGAAAACGCGAATAGGCATAGTTTGTCTCCGTCGCCCGCCCTGCCGCTCCGCGGCACCCAAAGCGGTGACTCCGTCTCCGCATTCCAAAATGGTTGTGTGTGATGTGGAGGGCGGAGACGAAGTCGCCGCTTTCCCCCGCCGCTCTCGGGGTGGGTTCATCCACATCCTCCCAGCACTGGAGGCGGCCCGCTTTCGGGCAGCTTCCTTGAAGACAGACCCTTTTCTACTTCACAAACCTCCGACAAGGGTGTATGATATTTCGTACGATACAAGAAGCGAGGTTTCATATGGATACAATTATATCAGTACAGGATATCCGGACCCGTCTTGGTGCGATTGCCAAGTCCGCAGAGACGGGTGAATCATTCACTGTGATTCGAAACTCAAAACCTGCCTTTCGAATTGTCCCGATCGAGGCTCCCGTCTACCCCGCCCCCGCCTCAACTTTGGTGACACTGCGAGAAGTGCGGGAGCGATTTGATGCCGACCCAGTCGCATCAGACGAACTCACCCCTCAAGAACTGGAGGCGATCATCTCTGAGGTCCATGGCGAGAAGAATCGAGGTTAGTGTGGTAACCGATTCACGCATTACCGCAGTTCTAGACACCAACGTACTGATTTCGGCATTAGTCTTTGGCGGGCAGCTTTCTCCACTGGTGGACATGATGTCGGAGGGGCAATTGAGAATGTTCTTGAGCAAGCAGCTTCTACAGGAGCTGGCACGAGTTCTCAGCTATCCCAAGATCTCGCGGGTCCTGGCACGTCGAAGGTTAACCGCGGAGAACATCATCCGGGCCGTTGTCGAACAGGCTGCGATTGTGGTCGCCAAGCCTTTTGATAAAATTGTAATCACAGCCGATCCCGCAGACGATGCCGTGCTCGCCTGTGCCGATACAGCGAGAGCGGGCTGGATTGTTTCAGGAAACAGCCATCTGACCGACCTTGGCGAATTCAGAGGCATCCCTATTGTGACACCCGCACAGTTTCTATTGATGAACCCGCGCTCCGCTAGATAATTCAGGGCGGAATCTAGGCGAGACAACGCCCTGCCGCTCCGCGGCACCCAAAGCGGTGACTCCGTCTCCGCATTCCAAAAT
>JABGOW010000230.1 GCA_018645275.1 Verrucomicrobiota bacterium | reverse complement strand
CCATTTCCTACGACGGGAATAACGACGTTATCCTTACGCTTGTCAAGACGTCGACTGACTATTACTGGGATAACGACGGCGACACCGCTGGCTTCGGTACGGCAGCCGGCACGTGGGCGGTGCCTACGACCGGCGATGCAACACAGGGGTGGAGCACGGACTCAACCGGAGAAACACTGCCCGGCAACGTTACCACCACCGATGACGTGCTCTATTTCGGTACCGCCGCAGCTGGGTTGGGCGCGGGGGGCGTCACTGTTTCCGGCACTGTCGAAGCCAACAGGCTGAACTTTGGTAGTGCGTCCGGCGATATCACGCTCTCCGGCGGCATCATTGCATTGGGTGGCGACTTTCCACGCATCGAGGTCGATAATACGTCAAATACTGTCAGTTCCGCGATCAGCAATACGGTCGGGATTCTTAAGAAGGGCAGCGGCACGCTGACACTCTCGGGTGATAGCAGCAACTATACTGGCGACACGACGATCTACGCCAGCGGCGGCACGCTCCAGGTTGGTGGTGCGGGCCAACTCGAGAGCGGCAGCTACGGCGGGGCGATCTCGATCGGCAGCGCCTCTACGTTTGCTTACAGCAGCAGCGCCGACCAGACCTTGAGCGGCGACATCACGGGAGACGGCGCGCTTATCAAGGGCAGCAGCGGCACGCTGACGCTCAGCGGTGCCAACACGTATGCCGGCGACACGACGATCGACGCCGGTTCTCTCAAGCTTTCTGGCGGCAATGCCATCCCCGACGGGGCGGGCAAGGGCGACGTAACGGTTGACGGTACGCTGGATCTGAACGGTAGTAGCGAGACCATCAACGGCCTCAGCGGTTCGGGTACGGTTGACAATACCAGTGCGACTGCCGTCGCGCTAGCGGTGGGCAAGAACAGCGACACCAGCAGTTTTAGCGGCAGCGTCGCCGGTTCGGTCGGTGGCCTGACTCTCAACAAGATTGGCTCGGGCACGCTGACGCTGACTGGAACGGGGAATTCGCTGGCAGACGTAAGTGCGGCCGGGGGCAATCTGGTGCTTGCCGGCAATTCAACAACGACCCTTTCCGGCAGTATGAACGTTGCCAATAACGGGATTTCGAGTGGCAGTCATGGCACGCTTATTGTCACGAACAATGCATCGCTGACGGTTGCCGGAAATTTCTATATGGGCAACAGGAGTGACAAGATCGGCACCGCGAATCAGTCGGGTGGCACGGTCACGCTGAATACGTCTTTGGGGAGCGGTGTTCGCTTCGGGCATTGGTCAGGAGCAGAGGGAAACTACACGATTTCTGGCGGCACGTTGAACGTGCTGAATACCACGAGCATCCTTGGTTACAACGGAACGGGGACCCTCAATGTCAACGGCGGCACGGCCAATCTGAAGGGTATTCAGATTTCTCGTAGTTCGAGTGCTGGCAATTGCTCGATCACGCTGGGTGGTGGAGCGCTGAACATTGGCGCAATCGGCATCCATGACGGCACCGATCCGTACAGCATCAACCTTAACAGCGGTAGCCTGGGGGCGCTTGCCGGGTGGTCATCTAGTCTGGGCATGACGCTGGGCGGCTCGGTCGATATCGACACGACGTGGGGCAACATCGGTTTGAGTGGCGATCTCACAGGCGCCGGCGGCTTCACCAAGATCGGCACCGGTACGCTGACGTTTTCTGGTTCCAACGCCTACGACGGTGAGACGATAGTCAGCGGCGGCGTGCTGGTGTTGGCGGCAGGTGCGAGCCTTAACACGGCGAACATCGTCCGCATCAACGGTACAGGGCAGATGAATCTGGATGGCAGCATTGACCAGACCGTGGAGGAACTGTGGATTGACGGGGTGCAACAGTATCGCAGCTCGTGGGGCTCGACCAGTAGCGGTGCGGCAAGGAAGAGCAATACGTACTTTGTCGGTAGCGGGATACTGAGGGTCACTTCCGGCCCGACGCCGCCAACGCTGTTCAAGTTCAAGTAGTCTGCGCCAGACTCTCCATTTTCAGCTTCTTCCTCTTATGAGGCGAGACGCCTTCATGACAAGAAGGCAACACGGTGATCATTATGAACGGAAGTCCAATTCGTTTCGGACACTGGATGTGGATGTTGCCGTGACGGTGGACACGTTGTGGCTTGACGGCAGTCAGAAACGCAACGGCACCTGGGGGGCGCCCAGCAGCGGAGCTGACCACGAGAATGACCATTTCACAGGCAGTAGCGCATTCCTGACTGTCACGACGAGCGGTATTCCGCCTGGAGCGCTGCTCATCGTGAAGTGAGGCGTTTGTACGTTCTTTGCTATGTGGTCGCTTGTGTTAGAATTACAAACATAGCTGCTAGGACAGTCCATTGTAAATGGATGTAGGGGGTGTATATTGTTTGACAGTGCATGGGATCGTCTGGGGTTTAAACAGAAGCGTATATGTTTCTGTTGTCATGCAATCCGTTCAATGGAGGAGTATGTGATTAAAAGGATGCAAATATTAGTTGCCATAATGGTCGTATGCCTGATGGGCGCCAGCGCCAATGCGGATACGATCGACACAGCCGCCGCTGGCAACTGGGCGAACACCAATACCTGGGGCGGGGGAGTGTTGCCTGGCGCAAGCGACATTGCAAAGATTTTACACGCCGTCACGATCACAAATGATGCAGGCACTGTTGTACTCATCAGTGGCAACTCCAATGGCAGTCTAACCATGAATGCGGGAACTCTCACTGTGGCGGGTTCAGGTTCGAATTGGAATGTAGTAGGCATCTATAGCCTGTCCAATAGCTCCACGTTGACGTTTAACACCCTTACCCGTTGCGGCGGCACATGGGTGATTGATAATTCGACCCTGACTGTGGGTGGTAATTTTCAGGTGCGTACCAAAAATCCCTCCTTCTACACGTTCAGGAACGGTGCGACAGGTACTTTCGCTGACTTTCAATGGTATGATGTTTCGGCTTCCATTACTAGCGAAGGCTCACTCAATACTTTGACCTTTGATGAGAACTTAATACAGAGTGCTGATGTAACAGTCGCAGACTTCGTCTTTGTGATGGACGACACTGATGCCGCACTCAGCACATTCAATTTTACTACCCTTGATTTGACCCTTGCCGCCACGTGGAATCTGATTGTTGATGTCTCTAGCTGGAACGGAGTTAACGGACGCTTCACGCTGTTCGATGCAGATACATTGACGGGGGCATTTGACAGCGTTCAGTTCATCGGGATCAACGCCGAGGACGATGCCGTCACGTACGATTACGACAATGGCGAGATCACGTTGGATATTACTCCGCGGGGAATGGTGTTGGTCGTCAAGTGAGGTGCTGTTGATGTGGTGGCGCCGTTGTACGTTTCTGTCCTATTCGAGCTGTGTGAAGGTTGCGCTGCCTGCAGTCTTGACCTTTTGGGGGTATGTTGCGGGATTCACGCCACAATCCAGGGGAGTGGAGATGACAGGTGAAGCGATGAATCGACAGGAGGATGGCGTGCCCTCGAAAACGAGTTTTGTGCAGATTCTGACGGATGACCAGGGGTGGGGGGACCTGGGGTGTTTCGGGCATCCGCACCTGCAGACCCCGCACCTGGACCAACTGGCGGCCGAAGGCATGAAGTTCACGCAGTGCTATGCGGCGGACTCGGTGTGTTCTCCATCCCGCGCGGCCATCCTCACGGGGCGCACGCCGTATCGAAATGGGGTCTACCGTTGGATTCCCCAGTCCCACTTCTGTCACCTTCCGAAAGACGAAGTCACGTTGCCGCAGCTCTTGAGAGGTGGAGGCTACCAGACGGCCCATTTCGGCAAATGGCATCTGAGCCACTACGCGGAGGATCGGATCGAGGGTTCGAAGCACGAGTTTGAGAACTTCAAGTATGGCGGCGAGCTGGTCGGCCAGCCGAGTATGGATGACTACGGGTACGATTACTGGTTTGCAAGTGGGAATGTTGCCCGGCCGGATCATGAGAATCCGAAGAACTTCTTCCTGAACGGCGAGGCCATGGGGGAGATGAAGGGGTTCTCGGCCCAGCTTGTGGCCGAGCAATTTGTCAAGTGGTTCAATGAGGAACGAGACAAGGATCAGCCGTTCTTCGTCAGCGTTTGGTTCCAGGAACCCCACGGCCCGACCAACAGCGATCCGGAATACTTGCAGCGCTATGAGGACCTGGATGACCCTAGCCTGCGCCAGTACCTCGGCAATGTCACGCAGATCGACGAGGCCGTGGGAAGGATTGTTGAAACGCTGAAGAAGCATGGCCTGTATGACGATACCATGCTCTGGTACACCAGCGACAACGGTCCGGAAGGCCCGCACGAGCATGGTACGTTCAATAAGACGGACAGCCCCTACGACGGCAGCCGCTACCGAGGCAGTACGGGCGGTCTGCGCGGCCGGAAGCGACATACCCACGACGGCGGCATCCGGGTTCCCGGCATTGTCTCGTGGCCGAAGGGGCTGAGAGAAGCGCGAATCAAACCGGGAACCGTGTGTGCAGAGCCCGTGGTCGGTTCGGACCTCTTTCCCACGACGCTCGAGGTGGCCGGCATTCCTGTGCCGACCGACCGTGCGTTGGACGCGGTTTCCCTGATGCCGATTCTGAGAAACGAACCGTTCACACGGTCGCGCCCCATGTACTGGCGGAATACGTTCCACTTCTACCAGGTGGCGCTGCGGGATGGCGACTGGAAGATTCTGGCGAATTCAGCGCTGACCGAGTTTGCGCTGCATAACATGGCGGCCGACCCCAGGGAGACGACCGACGTCAAAGCGCACTACCCCGAGATTTTCGAGCGTATGAAGGACGCGATGATTGCCTACGACAAGGAAGTGCTGGCTGAGGGGCCCGACTGGTGGAAACGCGAGACGGCCGCTCATCTGAAGATGCCTGAGCCGATGTAGAGGCAAGGAGAAGGCATTAGGCGTTAGGCATTAGGCGCTAGCGGAGGGGGTCCCGTCCTGAAATAGGTTGTCACTTGACAGGAAGGAGAACAGGCCAAGATCGTTTCAGTTGACGACAAAGTTCACGGAATAGTTAAGCGGGATAGTTCACGACGAAGTTCACGGAATAGTAGAGTCTCCGCCTGCATCGTGAACTTTGTCGTAAACTGAAACGAAACTAACTATCTCGTAAACTTTGTCGAGAACTGCTTCGAATGTGCCGTGCGCCAGCGATATGGAGCTCTTGACGGTACATGCGAGTGACAACTTAAAATCAGGACGGCACCCGCTAGTGACTAACGCCTAAGGCCTAACGACTTGCGGCCGAAGGCCGCGTTAGGAACTAGGATTTCGAGCATAGACAGAAGCAACAGGGAGACGAGACTACAGCATGACTGAATCAATAGAGCCCGATAACAACAACCGCCCCAACATCCTCTTCATCCTCGCCGACGACTGGGGGTGGGGTGACCTTGGCTGTCATGGCCATCCCTACGTGAAGACGCCGAACATTGACCGTCTCGCGCGTGAAGGCACGGACTTTCAGCGTTTTACCGTAACCAGTGGCGTCTGTTCCCCCAGCCGGTGCTCAATGCTGACGGGGCACTTCCCGTCACGCTACAACATAGACGGTCACTTTGCGCATGTTCCGACCAATGCCAACCGCAACATGCCGGACTGGCTCGATACGCAAGCCCCGCTGTTGACGCGAGCCTTGCAGGAGGCCGGGTACCGGACCGCTCATTACGGCAAATGGCACTTGGCCAATGAGATGATCCCCGACTCCCCGACGCCGGCGGCCTACTGCTACGATGATTATGGCGCGTTCAATTGCTCCGGAGAGCAGATGCCGTGGTATGACGATGCCAATCGGGCGGTCGACTTTATTGACCGCAGTGTCGCTGAGCAGAAGCCGTTCTTTATCAATATGTGGGTCCATGAGCCCCACACGCCGCATCACACGCTGCCCCAGTATGAGTGGAAATTCAGGCACCTGGACCGTCCGGACCAGATCTACGCCGCTGTCCTGGCTCATGCGGACGCACGCATCGGGCAGGTTCTGGACCACTTGGAACAGCTCGGGATTCTGGACGATACTCTCGTGATCTTCTGTTCCGACAATGGACCGGCGCGAGCCGTTGCGCCGGGCGAACCCAAGGTGTACTACGACGGCGCGACTGGAGCAGGTTGGGGTGTTGAGGCCTCCAAAGGGATCACCGGGGGGCGTCGCGGCTATAAGATGTCCCTGTTCGAGGGAGGCGTTGGCGTGCCCTTTATCGTTCGGTGGCCAGGAAAGGTTGAGGCCGGCCGGGTGGAAGATCGCTCGCTGATCTCCTCGGTCGACTTGCTGCCGACCTTCTGCCGTGTGACAGGCGCTAGTATGCCTGGCGACTATGTTGCTGACGGCGTCGACATCCTGAATGTCATTCAGGGCACACCGCGGGAGAGCCGGGAAACACCGCTCTTCTGGAAGTACGAGTCCGCCTGGCCGCCGAACCCACAGAGGCCTGACCACTGGGTGTCCTGGGCCGTGCTGAAGGGACGCTGGAAACTCGTCGGCAACCAGGATCTGTCCTATCTGGAGCTGTTCGATATCGCCGGGGACGTTGCCGAGAGCAACGACGTGAGGGAGGAGCAGATCAGCGTTGCGGAAGAGATGCTGGATGAGCTCAAGCGCTGGCAGTCCTCACTACCGCAAGAGCCGACCGGTGATGTCTTTTCAGAGCTCAGAAAGAGCTTGTAACGGCGACGTTCCTATCCCGGTCTCGGAGGTAATGCAAAGGCCGTTCAAAGCGAGGACTTCAGCAGGTCGCTGCCTGGTTATCCTACTCGTCCGGGGTTTGTTATTCCCGGGAACAATGTGTAGCCGGCATTTCGGTTAGGCGCGAACGCGTGCACCCGGCCAGTGCCATGCTGGCTGGAGCTGTCTTTTATACATAAAGCTGGATGAGTCGTTGATTGCCTCAAGTGACAACAGCATGAAGTATATTCCCTCGCAACAACGTCACACAGAACCGTTCGAAGGAGTTCTCGGCAAAGTTGCCGATGGAGTTAGTTTCGGAGGAGTTCGCGAGGCAGTTAGCGATGGGATGAAAGCGGGATAGACACCCGCCCCGTTTGGGCCTGGAGACCATCCTCTCATATAGCTAATCATCACGCGCGATAGTCCTTCCGAGCTGTCATCTGCCCGACTCGTACGAGCAGTTCTTTGCCAGGCTCGACCGCTGGCTTGTCCAGGATTCCCCGTTGCACCCCCATATCCAGCAGGGCAGCCAGTTTGGCGGCAGCCGCATTGGCGGTGTCCAGAAAGGTCTGGCGAGAAAGTGATGCATATCGCCCATTGCTTTCTGCGATATTGAGCACCATACGGGTTGCCAAGGTATCCGCCGCTTTCTCATACGCGGCGGGGTGGCGATGGCCAGACCCCGTGGCGATGAACCAACGATAGAAGTCGAGAGCCACAACATACCGATCCATGGTCTCATGGTAGAACACAGAGCCCTCACCATTGATGGCATTGCCCTCGCCGTATTGCGCAGGTTCTTCTGAAACATGTGAGGGACTCCACGAATTCCGCAGTCCTACCAGCATCTTGCACAGCTCCAGCAGATCGTTTTTCTTCTTAACCGCGATAGTGTTGACCAGCAACCCCTTCAATACCGCAATGTCCAAACATGCAGCACACTCGAGTACAGAGCCGATGGAGTAGTCCAGAGCCAGTGCCTTCTTCTCTGTAGAATGTAGTCGCACACCCTCGACCAAGTTGAAGATAATACTCTCCGCCGCACGTGTCAGGTGGTCCACAAACGCGTACTGCTTACTCCACGATGCTGTCTGCCGCTGGATACCGCCAAAGAAATCCAAGGCCTTCTGGTATACAGACAATTTTTCGTGTGGAAATTGCATCAGGTCACCCAAAATAGCAGCAACTCGTCCTATGGCTGAAAACCCAACCGTTGCGTTAACTTTTCCGTAAACTACACCGGCCCTAACTGTTTCGTCAACTTTGCCGAGAACTCCATCGACGCTCTGCTTGTCTCGTCACTCTGAATCGTCTAATTGTTCTTGTGTATAAAAGACAGGGCTGGAGGGGTGGGTGTGCTAGGATTTCAAACACTCTGGGTAGCCTGAGCCATAGGGCCGGTAGTGGGCGTGTGCTATTGTTGGTTTGTGGGCGATCATGCTTGGCGCGGGGTGCTGTTGCGCCAGTCGGTGCGCCTGTTTTGATCACTGGATCTATAGGGAGATACTCATGAGGCGTTTTGAGAAATTCGCGATTGGAATGGCTGGTGTTGCGATTGCTGTGACGCTTGCCAGCGGCATGGAGGTGGCCATGGCGGTTCAGGCAGAAACGACACCAAATATCATCTGCGTCATTCTGGACGAGCTGGGTTACTACGAGCTGTCCTGCATGGGCCATCCCGAGATGAAGACCCCGAACATGGACCGCATGGCCTCGGAAGGTGTCCGCTTCACCCAGTTTCTGGCCGGCAGCAGCGCCTGTGCGCCGACGCGCTGTGCCCTGTTGACCGGGAAACACACCGGTCATGCCACCGTACGCTCCAACGGTGGGTTCGCCCCACTGCTGCCCGGTGAGGAGACGATTGGCTCGGTGTTGAAGAAGTCCGGGTATGCGACCGGCGGGTTCGGCAAGTGGGGCGTCGGAGGACGCGGCACATCAGGCGTCCCGGAGAAGCATGGATTCGATGTGTTCTTCGGCTACTACGACCAGGTGCACGCGCATACCTACTTCCCGCGCTACCTCATTCGCAACAGCGAGGAGGTCCCGCTGCCCGGCAACACGGGGAACCCGGCTGAAGGGGAGACGTTCAGCCATTACCGGATCTATGAGGAGGCGATGAACTTCATCCGCGAGAATGCGGAGCGTCCCTTCTTCTGCTACCTGCCCTGGACACCGCCCCACGGTCACTGGGGATTCCCCAAGGACGATCCGGCCTGGGAACAGTACAAAGACAAGGAAGACTGGCCGAAGAATGCCCGGGAGTATGCCGCCATGGTGAACATGATCGACCGACAGCTTGGTGAGATGCGTGACCTGCTACAAGAGCTGGGGATTGCCGAGAATACGCTGATCGTTTTCACGGGTGACAATGGGGGCTCGGAGTACTTTCGCTCAGAGGAGCGTCCAGCTGGGTTCTTTGGCCCCAATGTGAATCCGCATACGGGGGTACGGTTTCGTGGGGGCAAACGGAACTTCTACGAGGGTGGTCTTCGGGTTCCTGCTATTGCCTATTGGCCCGGCCGGATCGAAGGCGGGCGTGTGAGCGATCATCTTGGGTACTTCCCTGACCTGTTGCCAACGTTTGCAGAAGTGGCGGGCGCACAGCCGCCGGAGGGGCTTGACGGCATTTCGTTCCTTCCGACACTGCTCGGCAAAGGTGAGCAGCCGCAGCATGAGTATCTCTACTGGGAAGACAACGCCTTCAAAGCTGTCCGGATGGAGAATTGGAAGGCCATTCGGCTCTATCGCAGAGACAAGCCTTGGGAGCTGTATGATCTATCGCAGGATATTGGCGAGACAGATGACGTTGCGGAACAGTTCCCGACCATCCTCGCCAAGTTGATCGGGCTCGCCGAGCAGGCGCACACCCCCGTGGTTGAAGGCGAGATCTACGATCGCGAGCTCATAGAGAAGGATCGGAAGTACTTTGAGAAGAAAGGGAAGGGGAAATAGTGGAACATACGCCCCCTCCGGGGCAAGCCCGGTCTTTTATACACAGAATTGGTTCGTCTAGATGCCCCCTGCCGCCTTGTGCGGCAGGAGCACAAGCTTAGCGGCCACAACGAGTAACAACGAAAAACAGCCCCCCGCCGGTTCACCCGGCGGGTGAATGAGCTTTGCCGCCTTGCTCTAAGCTTCTTCACCTGCCACACGAGGTGGCAGGGGCCGGGACCGCTGGGAGCGCCAGGTTGGCCGCCAAGCTGGCTTTCCTGCCACACAAGGTGGCAGGGGAGCCGGAGTATTATGTATAAAAGACAGGGCAAGCCCGGTGGTGGCTCGGATACAGACAGAAGGAGAACACATATCAAACTACTATTGCTAACGATAACCATGATGTTGAATACCAACCTACATGCGACGGACGACGGCAACCACAGCCCCGTCTATGACGTGAAGTACAAGCAGATAGCCGGTGACGGGCCGTTGCTCCTCGATCTGTACTACCCGGCCTCGGTAGCCCCGGCTGCCGGCTATCCGCTGGTTGTCTACACGCATGGTGGAGGCTGGGCGAAGGGAGACCGGAGAATTGGCGATGAAGGTCTGAAGCGGATGACCCTGGACGCCCTGAACGAAGCGGGTTTCTGCGTTGCGTCGGTGGATTATCGGCTCTGCACGCGTGACGGCCGGGTGGTGATGCGCGACTGCGTAGTCGATGCCAAAGACGCGGTGCGCTACCTCGCGAAAAACGCGACCAAGCTCTCCCTCGATCCCTACAACATCTGCACCTTCGGTGACTCGGCGGGCGCACATATTGCACAGATGGTGCTGTTGTCGCCGGCAGCATCCTTCGGTGGAGATTCGGCGCTGGCAGATGCTGAGTTTCGCCTGGTTGCAGGTGTCTCCTGGTATGGCCCTAGTGATTTCGAGAAAACGGAACTATTCGAGCGCCCGGACGGAGTTGGGAATCCGGACCGTTTTGGGGATCGCATCCTAAAGGGTGATGAGGACGAAGATGGTAAGCTTGCGGCGTACCGGCAGATCAGTCCCGTTAACTACCTGAAGGCTGACGGTCCGCCGCTGCTCATGATGCAGGGCGAGTTGGACCCCACGATGCCAGTTGCTCACGCCGAGTACATGGCCGAGCGTGCCGCTGTGGCTGGCGCACCCGTCACGGTCGAGATTGTCAAGAACCGCAGCCACAACTGGAATCCGCAGCAGGATACGACGATTGAGCCATCCCTGGACGAGATTGTCCGCACGACCGTTCAGTTTATGAAGAAGCATGTTGATAGGGCTGGAGCGAGTCGGGTCATCTGGCGTGACGTTCCGGGTTACGAGACTGTGGGGTTCGACAAGGAGTTCAAGCACTGGCAGAACGATGGCTTCCCGCTCGGGAATGGTCGCTTGGGATGCATGGCCTTCGGCATGATTCAGAAAGAGCGTCTCCAGTTCAACGTGGACAGCCTATGGACGGGCGATCAGAACCTCGAGGGCGAGTACAAGGGCGCCACCTTCGGCGCCTACCAGAATTTCGGGGATCTCTACATCGAGTTGGAGGGCGGGGCCGGCTACGGGAACTATCGTCGTGAACTGGATGTTGAGAAGGCGCTCTGCTCGGTCAGCTACGTGCGTGATGGGGTACACTTCGAGCGCGAGTACTTCTGCAGTAAACCTGGCGATGTTATCGCGGCTCGGTTCACCGCTGGCAAGAAAGGGCAGCACAGCGGCCGTATCCGTTTAGTCGGTGCACATGATGAGGTCACACGCGTTGATGGCAACCTGATGGTTTTCTCCGGCCAACTGGAGAACGGTCTCGACTACGAGGCCCAGCTCGTAGTGATCGCCGATGGCGGTCAGTTGACTGCAGACGGAGATGTTTTGGAGTTCAGCAACTGCGATGGGCTGACCCTGTATCTCGCAGCCGATACCAGTTATGTGTCGGATTACGAGCGCAAGTTCATGGGCGATCACCCTCGTGGGCGGCTGTCTCGCACCGTTGAATCGGCGGCCGCCTCGACTTACGAGGACATGAAAGCTGAGCACCAACGTGATTACAGTGCCCTCTACGACCGGGTGCATCTTGACATCGGCAGCACGCATCCTGACCAGCTCGCGTTGCCGATGGATCAGCGTCTGGAGAAGATCCGCAGCCAAGATGTAGCGGATCCCGACCTTGAGGAACTCCTCTTTCAGTATGGCCGCTACCTGCTGATTGCTTGTTCGCGTCCCGGTGCCTTGCCGGCTAATCTGCAGGGTCTGTGGAACTACAGCAACAACCCGCGCTGGCTCTCCGATTACCACAGCAATATCAACCTTCAGATGAACTACTGGGGCGCGGAACCCGCCAACCTTGCTGAATGCCACACGCCGCTGCTCGATATGTTGAATGCTTCCCTGGAACCCTTCAGGCAGGGCACCCGCCTGGAATTTGGCGATGATATCCGCGGATTCACGATCCGCACCTCTCACAACCCCTACGGTGGCATGGGATGGAAATGGAATATCCCAGCCAGCGCCTGGTATGCGCGTCATTTCTGGGAGCACTACGCCTATGGCGGGGACAAGGAGTTCTTGGAAAAGGTTGCTTACCCTTACCTCAAGGAAGTCTGCCACTACTGGGAAGATCATTTGAAGGAACTTCCAGATGGCAAGCTGGTGGCGCCCGATGGTTGGTCGCCTGAGCACGGTCCCCGGGAGGACGGGGTTGCCCATGACCAGCAGATTATCTGGGATCTCTTCTCGAACACGATCAAGGCTTCGGAAGCGTTGGGGGTCGATGAGGGATATAGGCAGACGCTCACAAGCATGCGCGACCGGTTGGTGGGGCCGAAGATCGGGAGCTGGGGGCAGCTCCAAGAATGGATGGAGGATCGGGACGATCCGGATTGCGAGCATCGTCATACGTCGCACCTGTACGCGGTCTACCCGGGCTACCAGATCTCCCGAGGACAGACACCCGACTTTGCAGAGGCTGCTGCGGTCTCCCTCAAGGCGCGCGGCGAGTCTGGCGACAGCCGCCGTGAGTGGGCCTGGACCTGGCGCACAGCGCTCTGGTCACGGCTTGGCGATGCAGAGATGGCCCACCACATGATCCGCAGTTTCCTGAAACATAACATGCTCGACAACCTGATCGGTGTACACCCGCCGCTTCAGATCGACGGCAGCCTGGGGATCACCGGCAGCATGTGCGAGATGCTGATGCAGTCGCATCTTCAGGAGCCAGGAGGCAGGAGTCAGGAGGCAGGGGGAGCTGGTCCCGTGTCCAATATTCAATCTTCAATAACCCAGTCTTCAATTCTCCATCTTCTGCCTGCACTGCCCAAGGCCTGGACGACGGGCCACGTGAAAGGGCTGCGCGCACGCGGCGGCTTCACCGTGGACATCAAATGGACAGATGGAAAGCTGGTCTCTGCCCGGGTGCGCGCGGATCGTAAGGGATCCTGTACCGTGCGTTACGCGGGGCAGATCAAAAGCAAGCAGCTGAAGGCAGATGAAGTCTGGGAGGCCGATTTGGGCGGTTTAATTGTGTCGGACCTTCGCTGCGAGGACCTGGTTGATCCGATCGGAATCGATATTCTCAAACCGCGGCTCTCATGGCGGATGCTGTCCGGTGCGAACGGGGCAGCGCAGTCAGCGTACCAGGTGCTTGTTGCGACTTCTCCCGACCTCCTTAAGGAGGGTTCAGCAGACCTATGGGATTCGGGCAAAGTTACCACCAGCCAGAGCCAACACATCATCTATGCGGGCAAAGGTCTTTCGCGTGGCATTCCGCATTACTGGACCGTGCGCATCTGGCGTGCCCGCCATAGCCTTGCCGTGCCCTCCGAAGCTCTCAGCGAAGGACGGGGCGACGGCGGGCCTGAAAAGGGAGCTGCGTCTCCATGGGGCCGCCCTGCAACCTGGACATATTTTGATATGGCGGCGACTAAGGACTGGCAGGCTAAGTGGATCACTGAGGGAAGCAGTTCTCCCTGGTTGCGTCAGTCGGTGGAGCTCAAGGACGTTCCAACCCGGGCTTACATCTATGTCAATGCCCTCGGATACTTTCAGCTATTCATCAACGGTAAGCGCGTAGGTGCCGATGAATTTG
This sequence comes from Verrucomicrobiota bacterium, assembly GCA_018645275.1. Taxonomy (GTDB): domain Bacteria; phylum Verrucomicrobiota; class Kiritimatiellia; order UBA8416; family UBA8416; genus JABGOW01. The sequence continues at coordinate 15,683 of JABGOW010000230.1, read as the reverse complement.
CCCCGCATGTGGGCCAATATAACAAGCGCACCTTCTGCATCACCTATGATGTGACGCAATACCTGAAGAAGGGTAAAAATGCCATTGGGTTCTGGCTGGGAAGTGGCTGGAGTCAAGGTGGTGCGGGTGTTAAGACAGCCCCTTGTGTACGAGCACAGCTTGAGATGACGGATGCTAGAGGAGAAATGACGACCGTCGTGACCGATGCGTCCTGGCGCGCTAAGGCCAGTTCCATGGCTTATCAAGGCCAGTGGAAGTGGAACAAATTTGGTGGCGAAGTACATACGGCGGCCCATGACCAACCTGACTGGGTTGATGCCGACTTTGATGATAGTGCATGGCCCCTTGCGAAACTTGCTAAGGTTGCGGATACCATCGTTTCGGCGGAGATGCTCCAACGCAGCCGAGTCATCGAGACGATGACTCCTGTGAAGATCACGAATCTGGGTGCAGCTACCTGGCTTGTTGATATGGGCAAGGCCATGACCGGGACCTTTGAGATCATCTTTCCAAAAGCCGAAAAGGGGCGCAAAGTGACGATGGCGTTTGGCGATGCATACACCCCGGGCCCCAATGGAGGCGTTGGCAGGCTGAACAGCTTCAGTCAGGCCAGCGAGTATATATGCCGAGGCAGCGGCACAGAAACGTTCAAGAATAGATTTAACTATGCCAGTTGCCGGTACATCCTGATCACCAACGCGCCGACGGGAGAACTTACGCCTGGAGATATTAAAGGGCAGTTCATCACTACGGAGCTGCCTAGGGCCAGTAGCTTCAGCTGCTCTGACCAGACCCTGAACAAGATCCATGAAATGATGGAGCACACCCTGCGCTGTCTTATGCTCGGGGGCTATCAGGTCGATTGCCATTCACGGGAAAGAGTAGGGTATGGCGGTGATGGGCAGTCATCGTTGGATACGACCCTGAGTTTTTTCCGTTCTGACGCGCTTTATCGAAAATGGACTCGGGACTGGCTGGATATTCAGAAAAGAGACGGCGGGTTCCCCTATACCGCACCTGGAGGAGGAGGGGGCGGAGGCCCCTTTTGGAGTGGGTTTATCACAGCAGCGACCCTGAAGCACTATCAGCACTACGGTGATATTTCTTTGCTAAGGCGCAACTACCCCGCAATTAAGAAATGGTTCGAACTGGCCCAGAGCAAGACTGTCAATGATCTGCAGGAGAAGTTTTGTGGCGGCTGGTATCTTGGTGACTGGGCTTCGCCAAAGGGCATTTATGACAAAGGGAATGCTGAGGTCTTCATTCATCCCTACATGTCTTATGCGCTGGAACAGGCCGCCCAGTTGGCTGATACTCTGGGCGAGAGTGCTGATGCCGCCATGTTTCGTAAATGGGCTGCAGAGCGGAACATTGCGACACACAAGAAGTTCTACGATGCTCAGAGCGGTCAATATGGAAGCGGCGACCAGGTGACCTATGTCCTGCCCTTGATGTCGGGGGTTGTGCCGGACAAACTGCACGACAAAGTTTTTGCAGGGTTCGAGGAAACCCTGATGGTGAAGGACAAAGGGCATCTCTCCACGGGACTCTCCGGCACCTACCTGATGATTCAGTACCTGCAGAGCATCGGGCGCGATGATCTCATTTATAGCTTTGCTTCAAAGACAACCTATCCGTCCTGGGGCTATATGCTCGAAAATGGGGCAACGGCGACCTGGGAACATTGGAACGGCAAAGCATCACGGATCCATAATTGTTACAACAACATTGGTTCCTGGTTGATCCAGGGACTCGCGGGTATTCGTCCGGATCCCGAAAACCCCGGCTTCAAAAATGCCATCATCAAACCAGCATTCCTGAAAGAGATCAGTTATGTCAATGGCAGTCATGAATCGGTCTACGGCACGATTGAGAGCAACTGGAAGCGCGACCCTTCGACTTCGCTCAGGGCAGGGGGGACGCTGACCCTGGAAGTCTCCATTCCTGCCAATACAACGGCGACCGTCTATGTGCCTGCTCAAAAACCAGACGATGTCACGGTGAATGGGCGAAAACTGAACCAGGCGGATCATGTCACTTTCTTGAGAATGGAAAATGGCAGGGCCGTTGTGAATGTTGATTCGGGAATTTACAGCATCACCTCTACTACGGAATAACTTAAAGAATGGGGAACAAGATGAAGCATCTTGTAATTGTTTCGATACTGTTTTCTTTGGGGCTGATGATGGCTCCGCTTGCGAGGGCTTCTGAAGGGCCCAATGTCCTGCTGATCGCGGTCGATGATATGAACGATTGGATTGGATGCATGGGCGGGCATCCGCAGGCGAAGACACCGAATATGGATCGTCTCGCCGCACGCGGAGTTCTTTTCAACAATGCACACTGTCAATCACCGGTCTGCAATCCGTCACGTGCCAGTATGATGACCTCGCTCTATCCCAGTACAACAGGGATTTACTTTCTGAGCCCCGGCCTCAGCGAATCCCCGGTCGCAAAGAAAAATACTCTGATGCCTAAACGCTTTCAAGACGACGGCTATCGCGTCATGGGTGCCGGCAAGCTGTTTCACGGAAATCAGAACAGAAAATACCTGCCGAATTGGGCGGGATCGTTTGGTAGTTTCGGCCCGTTTCCTGAAAAGAAAATCAGTAACTTCCCCGGACATAAATTGTGGGACTGGGGTGTGTTCCCAGAAAAAGATGAGATGATGCCTGATTATAAGATCGCTCAATGGGGAGCTCAGCAACTGGCGAAGAAACAGGACCCTTCGACCACTTCGACAAGCTCAGGACAGGCTGGCTCAGGGGAGCCTAAACCGCTGTTTCTGGCAACGGGGTTCTACACCCCGCATGTTCCGCAATATGCGCCGCAAAAATGGTTTGATCTGTATCCGTTGGAAACCCTTCAGCTGCCCAAGGTGGTAGCGAACGATTTGAAAGACGTGCCTGAGTACGGAGTCAATATTACCCGACTCAAGCATGTCGCGCCGACAATGGAATGGGTTGAAAAAAATAGTCAATGGAAACCTCTGGTTCAGTCCTACCTTGCCTGTATCAGCTTTACAGACCATCAGATTGGCACGTTGCTCGATGCATTGGACAACAGCCCGTACAAAGAGAACACCTATGTCGTGCTGTATACGGATCACGGGTTTCATCAGGGCGAAAAGGAGCGCTTTGCCAAGCGGAGTCTATGGGAGGATGGAACCCGAACGCCGATGATCATCGCCGGCCCGGGCATCGTAAAAGGGAAAGTATGTTCCAAGCCCACCCAGTTGCTCGATATCTATCCCACGCTGCTGGAGCTAACCGGATTGAAGCCCGATCCCATGCTCGAAGGTAATTCTCTTGTTCCGTTACTGAAGAATCCCAAGGCCGACTGGCCACATATGGCGCGTACCAGTTTCGGGCCGGGAAACTATTCAATCGTCTCTGAACACTACCGCTATATCCACTACAATGATGGCTCGGAGGAGTTCTACGATCGCACAAAAGACCGCCACGAATGGAGTAACGTGGCGAAGAATCCGGAGTATGCAAAGGTTGTGAAAAAGCACCGTGCACAGATTCCACAGGAACGTCACGAAATTCTGGGCACGAGGTCAACCGGACACAGTTCATTCAAAGCCAGTGAGTTGAAAGTGAAACTTGCTAAGTAAAAAAGGATGCGGAAGCGATGATGATGAAAGGCCGATTTACCACGGCATGGGGTCACTCATCAGAGGTACAGGTCAAGACACAAATTTTATCTCTGGAGCCTGAAGGATGGTGTGCCTGTTCATACTGAGGTCGGAGATCGGAGGTCTGAGGTCGGAAGTCGGGTGTGATGCCGGAGATCCCTCGGCAAGCTCGGGATGACAAAGGGGGGCTGGGATGACGAGGGGGGCGCGAGTAGTGCCTGTTAGACCAAGGAGTAATGTCATGAATTTGAAGGAGTTGAGAATAAGAAGTCTGTTTTTGCTGATATTGCTGATGGGGACGGTGGCGCAGGCGGAGAATCTGGAGCAATCGTTCCAGTCGCCGCCGAAGAGTTCCCGTCCCTACACGTGGTGGCATTGGGTTAACGGCAACGTGTCGAAGGGTGGCATCACCAAAGATCTCGAGGCGATGAAGGCGGTGGGCATCGGTGGTTTTGTGTTGTTTGATGGATCGGTGGGGATTCCGGCTGGGCCAGTCGTTTTCAATTCAGAAGAGGACCATCAGCTGCGTTCCTTTGCTGTTGCCGAAGCGGATCGTTTGGGGCTTGATGCCGGATTCAATAATGCATCGGGCTGGTCGAGTACGGGCGGCCCATGGGTGCCGCCGGAACAGTCCATGAAGATGCTGGTCTGGAGCGAAACAACCGTTCGTGCCGGTGATACCGCGCTGCGCACGTTGGAGATCGGCAAAAGGGGGGGGAGAAGACGTCAGAGCAAAATGGGTTTTTACCGGGATATTGCTGTACTGGCGTTCCCTGCGCCAAAGAATGGTGCGTATCGCATCGAGCGCTGGGAGCAGAAGGGACTCTATAACGATCATGCAAAAGGAATCCATTTTATTCCCGACCATCGCAAGGCTCCGGCGGATGCGGTTATTGCCGCCGATTCAGTCATCGACTTGACCGGACGGATGAGTGCGGATGGCAATCTCGACTGGATTCCGGATTCTGGGGAGTGGACAGTCGTGCGCTTCGGGTATACGTCAACGGGTGCTAAAAATAGACCGGCCACGTCGGGGGGGGGCGGTCTGGAGATCGATAAGCTCAGTCGCGAAGCCGTGGATCTGCACTGGGATAAATATGTCAGCAAACTCATTGCTGACGGCAAGGGCAAGCCCGCGTTAACCACGGTCTGCATCGATAGCTATGAAGTGGGCATGCAGAACTGGACCGATGATTTTCCGGAGGAGTTTTCCAAACGGCGCGGGTATGATCTGCTGCCAAAGTTGCTCTGTATGACGGGGCGTGTGATGGATGATACTGAGACGACCGAGCGGGTACTCTGGGATCTGCGGGTTACCGTCGCTGAAATGATGCAGGAGAACTATTTCGGGTATTTTGCTGAAAAATGTCATCAGCTCGGACTGAAGCTCCAGCTTGAACCTTATGGCAGTGGCGCGTTTGATGCCACCGCGACGGCGCTGATTGGCGATACGGTATTGACGGAATTCTGGCAAAGGGAAGCGGGGCGGAACCTATGGGTCTGGACCGCGAAGATTGTTTCATCCGGTGCGCACCTTTCAGGCAACTCGATTGCAGGCGCCGAGGCCTTCACTAGCATGAAAGCCGATTGGACGGCGCATCCCGGGCTCTTGAAAAAGTGGGGCGACCGCGCCTTTGTCCGGGGGATCAACCGTTATTACTTCCACACCTTCGCACACCAGCCTTTCGACGATTCGGTTCAGCCGGGAATGACGTTCGGGCCGTATGGCGGAAACTTTCATCGCAACAATACATGGTTCCCAAAGTCGCGCGGCTGGATGGACTATATTGCCCGGTGCCAGTTTGTGATGCAGTCGGGCTCCTATCAGGCCGATGTACTCGTTCTCTACGGAGACGAGCGCGGGTTCAATTCCTTTCTGGATGGCAGGGAACCCGTTGATATGAAAGAAATCCCCGGCTATAATTTTGATCTGGGCGGTATGGCATCGCTGAACGATCTCTCGGTGGATGATCAGGGGTTGATCCGGGTAACCCGTCACGGCAAACTGCTCGATACCGGCTATCAGGTATTGCTGCTCAAACGTGCCGACATGATGCTTCCCGAACGGGTGGCCAAAATCGGGAAGCTCGCTGATCGAGGCGCCAGAATATTTGCCCCGAAACCGCTGCGCTCACCGTCGTACGCGAATCATGAAGAGATGGATGCGAAACTGAGCGACCTGATAAAGAAATATTGGGACAGCGGACTCATTAGAACGCCTGAAGCCTTTGATGCTGCGGTCGCGAAACTGACGAAGGACTGCGAACTGCCAGAATCTGTTTTCTTCAATCACCATCGTATCGTGGAGGATGACTTCTACTTTGTCTTTAATCAGAACGAGGCAGCCCGTGCGGTAACCGCGACGTTCCGCGTCAGCGGAAAGCTGCCCGAACTCTGGAATCCTCTGACCGGCGAAACCAGCGAAGCTTCCAACTGGAAGGCGCTCGACGACGGGCGTACTGAAGTGCGGCTCGATCTGGCACCTGCCGGTTCGAGTTTCGTGGTTTTCCGAAAGCCGACAACCATGAAAGGCAAAGCCTCGCCCATGCTAAGAGCCAAAGAGCTGATGACGCTGAACGATAATTGGACGGTTGCCTTTGATCCAAAGTGGGGGCCGAATGCTCCGGTCAAATTCGACAAGCTGATCCCGTGGAACGATAGCGCGGATGACGAAATCAGATATTTCTCAGGCAGCGCGGTTTACCGGAAGACGTTTAATCTTTCGAACATCAACGTCGCTTCACCTCTTCAGCTCGATCTCGGCCAGGTCGATGTGATGGCACGGGTTAAGCTCAACGGCAAGGATCTGGGTCTGCTTTGGTGCCCTCCGTTTCAAGTGGACATCAGCAAGGGGGCAAAGCCTGGAAAAAACATGCTGGAGATTGAAGTCACGAACCTTTGGATCAACCGCTTCATTGGCGATGAGGTCTTCGCGTATAAGAATATCTATTCACAGATTCGTGAAGGCCAGCCGCTTCCCGCCGATAGTCAGCGGAAGACCTTTGAGTTCCGTTTTGGCGGGGGAAATGCAAAACATTGGAAACAAACCGATGCGTTGCGTCCCTCCGGTTTGATCGGCCCTGTACGTTTGTACGAAGAAGTTGAAGCGGTTCTGAGTAAACCAAAGGTCATCATTCTCGACAACTTTGACGGCGCAGCCTTGGCTCCGCTTGATGGTGCCGCCATGTTTCGCAAATGGGCTGCAGAGCGGAACATTGCGACACATAAGAAATTCTACGCCGCCCAGAACGGCAAATACGGAAGCGCGAGGGTGATAGTATCTTCATGACCGTGAAAACACCCGCCAACTCGACCGCTACCATCTACGTGCCAGCCACATCGGCCGACGATGTCACGGTGAATGGGCGAAAACTGAACCAGGCGGATCATGTCACTTTTCTGAGAATGGAAAATAACAGAGCCGTTGTGAATGTTGATTCAGGAACTTACATCATGGTGTCCAAGACCAAATAGCACGATAACTGAATCTAAAAGAAGGAAAACGTCATACGTATATTACAAACATTATTTGTGAGTGTGATGAAGGTAGTTGGCAACCCGAACACCTGCAAAAAAAAACATCATCTCTGAGAGAGTAAAGGAATTTATCGTATGCGTATAACAATATATTTAATAGGACTTGTTTTGATATTAGATTCACTGGCCATCGCCCAGACACCCGCACACAAAAAATCACAGTTCGCTATCGTTGATCCCGCCTATCATACAGAAATGATGCAACCCGCATCACAATTGAATATAAACCAGCCACCCTGGCTCTATGGCCCCGGGGAATTGGAGTGCTGGCGGCTTCAATTGCTCATTAAACGGAAGGGTCAGGCAAGGTTGAAAGTTGGCTATCCAGGTGTTTTCCATACACCCTACACCTCCGCGTCATTCAGAATCAAACCAGATATCCAGGCACCTGCGACTCTATCTTTTCGCGCTGTCGGCGGTGGCAGCATATCCATAAATACAAAGCAGGTCGCGGTATTCACGGCCTCTGATACCGTCCACACGGTCAGCCTTGATCCCCACACGCGGATAGACGAGCTTCGCGTTTATATCAAGGCCGACGATGCCCCCCCTGCATTGCTTGTTGAGGATGCGGCACTCTCAACCACCAATGGCTTGTGGGAGTGGAAGGCTGTGGAAGAGTCCTGGCAAAAGGCCTCCACGTTTTGGCAAAACAATACGGGCGTCCCACCGCATTTACTGGATGACCCTGCAATTGTTCTCAAACCAAAACCTGCCGATAACGGATTGTTGGACTTTGGTTGTGAACTCTTTGGCACCGTTGTCATTAAGAGCGGTGACAAGCCTACGATTTCTGTGGGCGAATCCAAGGCTGAGGCGCTGAATACCAACGCCAAAGATTTTGAGCAGTCGCTGGAAATGGTCCGGTCGGACGATGGAACTTGGAGATCCAAATCTCCACTCACATTTCGCTATCTGCTTACGGAAAAGAAACATGCCGATGCTGTCCACTGTTTAGCCATCTTCCGACCCGCAACGTACCATGGCGCATTTGCCTGCTCGGATCCAAAACTAACGCAGGTTTGGATGACCAGCGCCTACACCTTGCGCGTCTGTATGCACGATTTTCTCCTGGACGGCATGAAGCGGGATCGCCTTCCATGGACGGGAGACTTAGCGATGAGTATGCTTGCCAACGCCTACACCTTTAGCGATCCAGAGATTGTCCGCCGCAGCCTCGTTGCGATAGGTCGTGCGGGTATCAAGCAGAAAGATATCAATGGTATCGTCGATTACTCGCTCTGGTGGGTGATTTCTCAGGATCACTACCAACTCTACTTTGCCGATGCCAAGCACCTGAAGCAGGAATGGCCGCGTATCAAGGAGGTCCTTGATGATCTTGCCAAACGTTGCGATGACTCGGGGTTTCTCCGTCCTGGCCGAAGCTGGTTGTTCATCGACTGGGTCGAGCAACCCAAATGGACTGCGCTCCAGATTCTCTGGTGGTGGGCGCAGGAAAGCGGCGTACGCCTGGCCGAACGCATGAAAGACACCGAAACGAAAGAAGCGTTGCAGATAAGTTCTGCCAAATTGAAGGCGGCTCTTTTGAGCAAATGTTGGAGCTCGCAAAAGTCGTTTTGGCTTCCGGGTATTACACCCAAAGATCGCCGATACTGCACGAAACACCCCAATTTTCTGGCTGTCATCTCAGGGATGGCCACTGAGGGCCAGTATGATGGCATTACAAAAGCCCTCAAGTCGGAGAGCGTCCCACCCGTGGGCACGCCCTATATGGCGGGGTTCGAGACAATGGCTGTCGCTAGATTGGGAGATACCCAGTTTATGCTGGACTTCGTCCGTCGCTACTGGGGAGGTATGTTGGAGCAGGGTGCCACGACCTTTTGGGAAGCTTACGATCCCAAACAAAGCGGAACGCAACATTATGAATTTTACGGCCGTCCCTATGGCAAAAGCCTATGTCATGCCTGGAGTGCCGGCCCCGCAGCCTTTTTGCCTTCAGAGATCGTTGGTCTGCGACCGATTGAAGATGGATGGAAACGCTTTTCAATAGCCCCAAACCTTGGCGATCTCACATGGGTGAGCATTGCGACACCAACCCTCTTTGGAACCATTTCGGTCGATATCGACCAAAATACGATTCAGGTAAAAATCCCCGAAGGGACGACACTTGATTATCAGGGGCAGAGTTATCCGGGGCCCAAGCACCTCACACTCTCGATAAAGGAATGGTTCTTGTCATCATAGACGAAATGGTTGTGGAGTAACTCTCGGGTTCAGAGTGCTTCTACGCCTGATGTAAATGTTTGTATACTTAAATGAAATAAAAGGCGAATAGGGTATGAGAAAACATCTAATGAAATTAACCGTGGCCATCTGTGTCTCATTTGGCTGTACTACACTGTTCGCGGCAAAAACGCGTTCTTCCGAACCGGTCACATTCACCACCAAGGGGATGTCCATTACCATAGCGCCGGATGGGGCCACAAGCCTCAAGCGTAATGGAAAAGCCGTGTCGTCCCCTGAATCTCCAGGCTGGTCCATCTATTGCTGGACGGATTGCCCCAAAGGCGGCAAGAAGCCCGGTGACACACGCACCCAGCTTGACAATATGGCGAAGATTGGGCCCAACGAGCTGTTGCTTTGGTCTAGTAAAAAGCATTTTGAAGTCAAAGTTGCCATCACCCCCAAAGGTCGCTATTTTACGATCGAACTATTGCACGTCTCCAATGATGCGAAAACAGGCGGTCTCAATGGCGATTGGCAGGGGCATCGCGTAGAGTTTGAGCTTCGGGTTAATTCTCAGCAGGATGGTTGGAAACTCCATCAACTGAAACTCAACCCTATGACGAGATTAGCACCACGGACGAAGCATCTCTCTTTTTCATGGCCGTATGCTTACTGGGCACAGACAGATGACCGTCCGCAACCCCAGGGCGCCATTGCATTCTACGGTTATGTCGGCGATGAGGAGCACGACGACATTCTGACTGATATCTGGGTTGGCGAGCCATCGTTGCCTCGCCCGAATCGTGCCAATCTGACCAGTTGGACTCGTTCTGACGTAAAGGCATGGCTCGACCGCTTTATTAAAGAAAGAGATAAAGAGTGGGTTACGGCCTCTTTTTCGCCAAAGGGTAAGGCCGAAAGCATCTATGAAATGGCAGATATAGCAGGGAAGACGGGCATTAATCGCATCTATTTGCACAACTTCGATTGGCAGGGAAAATCGGTTGGCTTACCTTCTCCGTCCCTCTTTCCTAATGGTCTGAGCGATGTCGACAAATGGAGAGAGTATTGTAGTGCCCGTGGGATTGATATTGCACTGCACGGTTTCGGCGGACTTTACCGAAACCATGACATCAAATTCGGCCCACAATACAAGCCCGATGGCCTCGTCAGATCGGCTCGGGGTACCCTGGTCAATGATGTGGCCGGAAATCAAAAAACATTACTGGTAGAACCTGACTTGAGTCTTTATCCCTGGTTAAAACCCGGCATGCCACCCTTTACTAAGTCACATCCCTGGGGGGTGGGGGGGAGCGAAGACACCTTTCCTCCTTATTTTACAAAGACCGATTGTGGGGCCAGAATAAACGGGGAGATGTATGAATACTCGTTCAAAATCACGAAAGACAATTTGTGGGAGATCACTCTGCAAAGAGGCAGAAAGGAAAGTAATACCTTCAAAGCCGGTGACCTCGTTGAGTTTATAGTCCATGGAACCTTGAAATCCTGGCATTTGGCTGATCCCCGTTCAAAGATGTATGAGGAAATGGCCAAAGACTATGCCAACATTCTTAATCATTTTCAGGGTAATCCCCTGTATGACGGGGCTGGCATGTGTGGGACTTACGGTTGGTGGGCAGTTCCCAAAATGATGCAGATGGTCTACGAACGGTTGGAACATCCATCGGATGGTTATGGCTTTGGTCATTTCGATCAAAAATTCAGACGGATCCAGAAGGTGACGGGCGGTACCCGCCCAACGACCGTACCCATGGTAGTTTCGCATCATGCTAGTTATGCCGGCGGTCCTGATGATATGAGCTTTGCCTGCAGTTCGGGAGTTCACAATAAGGGTTTTATGATCAGAGGGAACCACAGAGGGATTTATATTGAAGACAGTAAGACACTGGGTGTTTGGGATAAGGCGCTGGAAATTATTTCCCTCTGGTCAAAGCTGAAACCTCATCTGAGCGAGGATCAGAAAAGCTTGGTAAAGAAAAGAAGGAATAAAAAGAATGATGATTATTTTGTCGCATCTGAGACTGACACGCAATGGCATCTCACGAAAACTCGTGCCATGCGGCGCAAAGGTGATAGGTCCTGGGCACGCATTCCTGAACGTCCAGATGTAGCCCCACGCCAATTCTTGAAGGCTGACGGTAAAGCTATCAAAGGCTTACAAAACCCTTACACCACTCAGACTGCTGATATTCAAGTGCATGTCATGGCCAGTATGAAGCCGGCGAGCGAGAATAATATTTCTCTGATGGCCAAGAATAAAAAGGATATTGTGTTCACCGGCACAAATTCTAATTGGTCTGCTAAAGTTATAAACACGTATAATATAACGAGAGCGCAAAACGCGGCAATGTCATGGGACTTCAGCAAGGGCGCTCTTGAGCTTTCCGTTGATAATTCAAGATCTGAGAACCCGTACATATATAGGCCGTGTCATCTCGGAGGAGACATGCCGGTGGCAGAATGGCTCTATTCTTCTATCGACAAATCTAGTAGATGGGGCGTAATAAACATGACAAAACACCGTGGAGTTGCAGTCACCGTGGAAGGGGACGGCAGCGGAGCGGTACTTTTCGTGAAAGCCGGTTCCAAATGGGGTCGTATCTACGCCATCGAAGTTGACTTTGTCGGCAAAAGGACGATTGAGATCCCCAATGGAGAGGCCCACATCAACCGTTATGGTTTTGTTGGTTCTATAACGGCATTCCGCTTCAACAAAGTGGATAAGTTCTTTGCCTTTATCACCGAAGTTCCCGCAGGGAAGAAAGCAAAGATTAAGATTCTCGATATCCAGGCCATGTATGAAGATCACAATGTGGGGTTAATCGACCCTGTTTTGACGCTGAATGACCAACGTATACAGGTAACAGGAACAGTGCCCTATAACCATTACCTGACGTACACCAAAGGGTCTGTCGCCAAGGTCTATGGCCCCAACTGGCATTTTGTGAAGGATGTGGCTGTAACTGCGAATGAGAGCTTTGTGGCGGTGAAGGGCAACAACACCTTCAGCGTCAAGGCGGCTAAGTCGCCGGACGCCTGGCTCTCTTCCCGGATCAAGGTGCAGGATTCGGAGAACAGAATCATCATCTCCAAACCAAAAGGTGGAGTGAAACCGGTCAAGACCGCCGTCAACTAATTGAAAGAGAATTAAAATGAAAACACACCTATTCAAAACACACCTATTCAAATCCATAATCGTCATGTTGTACGCCCTGCTGGTCGCCACGTCCTCGTACGCGGAACGAACGCGTTCTCTCGAGCCGGTGACTTTCGGCAACAAGTCTAAGTCCATGGAGCTTACCATTGCACCGGATGCATCGGTCATCCTGAAACGTGATGGGCAGGTGGTGTCTGATCCTGAATCTCCTGGCTGGTCCATCTATAATTGGACGACCGGCAAGAACATAAAAAAGGGCATCCGCACCAAACTCGACAATATGGCGAAGATCGGTCCCAATGAGTTGTTACTCTGGTCATCCAAGGGACCATTTGAAGTCAAGGTCGCCATCAGCGCGAAGGAGCGTTACTTCAAGTTCGAGCTGCTGCACGTCTCCAATGACCCCCAGACCGGGGAGTTGAACAAAGACTGGCCCGGTCATCGTGTGGAATTCAATGTGATGACGGCCCCCCAGGCCGATGGGTGGAAGCTTAATACGTTGCTGCTCAACTACATGTCGGAACTCCCAAAAGGTCCCTTTAAGGTGGACGATGGCTCTAATTTCTTCTGGCCATATGCTCACTTTTCGCAGACGACCGACCGGCCGCAACCGCAGGCCGCCGTCGCGGTCTATGGCTTTGTCGGAGATGAAGAGCACGACGACATTCTGACAGACATCTGGGTGGGCGAGCCTTCTTTGCCGCGGCCGAATCGGGCCAATCACAAGAGCTGGACCCGGGCTGACGCTCTGGCCTGGCTTAACCGTTGGGTGAATGAAATGAACAAACCGAGGCGGGTGTTTTCCTCCAGTATCCAGGGGGATCCTAAAAACCTCTATAAACTGACTGACCTGGCCGCGAAACACGGCGTCAACCAGATTTATCTTCACAATTGGGAATGGCAGGGATATTCGGTCGGATTGCCCAATCGGGACATCTTCCCCAACGGTGTGGAAGATGTGGTTAAATGGCGAGAATATTGCAAGGCTCGTGGGATCAACTTCCACCTGCACGGATTCGGAGGTGTATTCATGGCTAGAGACAAGAAATTCGGTTGCATGGTTGTTCCGGATGGCTTGGCGAGGTCTGCCCGGGGTACCTTGGTCAATGATTTTGAAGTTGGCCAAAAGGAGATCCTGGTTAAACCGGATTACGATTTCTACCTGGGCATGAAACCGGGTATGCCGCCCATTGCCCAACCGACTTGGCATTATACAGCGTGTCCGCCATATATGCCGAATAGTGCATTGCTCAATATCAACAAATCGCTGTATGTCTTCGATGCAAAGGTCACCCCTGACAATCTGTGGAAGATCAAATTGAATCAACATCGGGCCAGCGCCGCTCCATCCTCCGCCAAGGCGGGGGATGTGGTGGATTTCATCGTCACCGGGACATATTCCTGGTTTGTGCCGGATCCCCGTTCTGAGATGTTTCGGCAGGTAGCGAAGGATTATGCAGAGCTCCTGAACCATTTTCAGGCGGATTCCGGCTACGATGGCTCGGGGTGGAGCAACGCGCTGGGAAGCTGGCAGCTGAAGAAAATGACACAATTGGTTTACGAGAACCTGGATCATCCGGCACCGACGGGTTCCTCATCGGGCGTTCCGATGTTCGGTAATTTTGAATACTATTTCAGAAAGGCGCGGAAAGTCTTTGCAGGTGGTAAGCCAGGCAACATGACCTTTATGCCCTCGGCTAGTGCCGTTCTTGCCAGCAGTATGGATGATGCGCATCACGGCCTGAATAAGTGCGTCTGGTCGAAGGATATGACTATCCGCGGAAACCACCGAGGTATTACCGTCAAAGACATCGAGCAAGTGGGGGTCTGGGACGAGGCGATGAAGGCGTTCAAGATGTGGTCGGAGATGAAGCCATATATGAGCGATGAGCAAAAGTCGCTGATTGACGCCAGGAAAAAGCGGGTGAAGCCGGCATATATGAGTGATGTGTTTGTTGCTTCTGAGACACCTGATCAATGGGTGATCACGCGCACGCGGGCCATACTGCGTCCCGGTATAGACGAAAACTGGAGGCGAATGGCGGAGCGTCCAGATGTAAAACCCCGCCAATATCTCAAGGCCGATGGAGTCGCTCTCAATGGCTTGGAAAATCCATACCTCACGCAGGCGCCGGTGGTTGAACTGCATGTCATGGCCGGCATGTCCAAAGGTGACAGCAAGAACATCTCACTGATGCCGACACGAGCAGACGTGATCATCAATCCGGTGCAGGGAAGTGGGGATAAGAGGGCTTCACGTGGGTCAGTTAGTGGGCCGCAGGCATTGGGGTATGAAAACGGGAAACTCATTGTTTCTTACGACAACTCGAAATCCGACCTTCAATACTACCTCTGGGACCGGGGCGACTTATTAGCCGGACACTGGACCTATAAATCGTTAAGCGGCGGAATCTCGAAACTGGACATGAACAATAGTCGGGGTATCGCGATTACGGTGAATGTTCCGGCTGGCCAAAGTGTAGTAGGGGGTGTCTTGGCCTTTGCCACAGACGGAGGCTTTCCGCGCACCTATGTGGTGGATATAGATTTTGAGGGTCAACGCACCTTTGAGATTCCGCATGGAGAAGCTTGCAATAACTCTGCTACTTGGCTTTCGTATCTTTGGTATCCCATGCAGCCCACTGCTGTTATCAGCGCCCATAGATACAACTCTGAATATTTCCGGGCATACATAACGGCTTTGCCCGCCGGTAAAAAAACAAAGGTAGAGATTGTCAACATCGAGACAATGAATGAGGATCGCACTACCGGCCTGATTAATCCCGTCCTGACGCTCAACGACGCCAAAGCGGCTGTCCAGGGCACCATCCCCTATAACCATTACCTGGTGTATTCCGGAGGTGCCAGCGCAAAGGTTTACAGCCCTAACTGGATATTCGTGAAAGACTTGCCGGTGACCGCTGAGGGTGATCTGAAAGCCGCGAAGGGGAGCAACACGTTCAGTGTCAGCTCCGCGCAGTCACCCAATATCTGGCTCTCTTCCAGAATTAAGGTCAAAGACACAGAGAATGTCATCAAGATCGATAAAAAGGAATACTTGTAATGACTGAGAGAGCAAAAAAAAGTCACTGTCATCCCATAGAGGGCGCTGACGGAGTGTAAACGCCCGTGTTTGTTAAT